>CAVEBA010000216.1:434-2002 GCA_963613695.1 Sphaerochaetaceae bacterium | reverse complement strand
CTCTATCGCCTTACCGATTTTCTGAAAATGGGGGGGGGTATACGCGATTCCGCCGCGTGCTTTCCGTGTTGTGCGGTGAGTCGGGCGGCGATTCCGAGCAACTGAAAAAGATTCTTTCCCATGCGGTAAAAAACGTGGAGTTTTACAAAACATACTCCGATTTTCGCGGGCTCGCCGATTTCCCCGTCGTGAACAAGGCGGTGATTCGGAACAACGGCGCGCGCATGCTTGCACGCGGATTTGATCCGGCGAAGCAGTATCGCGTCTCGACCTCGGGCTCCACGGGAACGCCGTTTGTCGTCTATCACGATGCCGAAAAGCGGCGGCAGGCGGCGGCGGACACGATGGCGTTTTCCGAATTTGCCGGCTACCGCTTCGGAACGCGGCTGTATTACGTTCGCGCGTGGGATTGCGTTCCCGTGAAAGGCGGTTGGTATTCCAAACTGCGCAACATCGTTTGCGTGAACAACCGCGAAAATTCGGTGGCGTATTTTCAACGTTTTCTGGAAATGCTCGAGCGCGATTCCTCGGAAAAATCCGTGCTGATTTACGCTTCGACGCTGACGGAGCTTTGGCGCTACATGAAAACGAACGACGTGAAGACCACGGCAAAAGTCCGCGTTTTCATCACGATGTCTGAAGCGTTGCCGGACGATGTGCGCCGCGGGATCGCGGAGCGTTTCGGCGCGCCGGTCGTGTCGCGCTACTCGGATTGCGAGTGCGGGCTGATTGCGCAACAGCTTCCCGGAGAAAGCGATTACCGCGTGAACGAAGCGAGTTTTCATGTCGAAGTGCTGAAACTCGATTCCGATGTTTCCGCCGCGCTCGGCGAGCTCGGGCGAATCGTCATCACGGATCTTTACAATTTTGCCATGCCGATGATTCGTTATGACACCGGCGATTTGGGCGTGGCGGAAAAACGCGGGAACGCGCTTGTGCTCAGCCGCGTCGAGGGACGAAAAACCGACTGCATTTACGCGACAAACGGCGAGCCGATTTCGTTTCACACTTTTGCGAATTCGATAAGAACTTTTGACGAAGTCAATCAGTATCAAGTTATCCAAAACGGCGCGCGCGATTACGTGCTGAAGTTGAATCTCGGCGGCGCGGCGTTCCCGCGGGAACGCGAGCTCGCGGAGTTGCTGAAATCCTATCTCGGCGCGGATGCGATTCTGAAAATCGAATACACGGACGAAATTCCCGTGCTCGCTTCGGGAAAGCGGCGCTGCCTGATAAATAATTTTTTTGAAAAACACTGAAAAAACATCGATGAAAATTCTGATTACCGGAGCGTGCGCGGTTTCTGCACGCAGCGTTTTGAGATCGCTGAAATCGAGCGACAAGTTTCGCGATGCGGAATTTGTGGGCTGGGATATGTGCAACCTGCTTTACGGTGTCTATGAGGGAATTTTCGATCGCATTTACCAAGTGCCGGCGGTTTCGGACGCGCGCTACCGCGAGGTCGCCGAGAAAATTTTGAAAGAAGAAAAACCGGACGCGGTCGTCGTCGTTCCCGAGGTGGAAGTTTTGTATTGGAGCAAAAATCCGTTCCCGGGCGTGGCGTATAT
>CAVEBA010000216.1:0-424 GCA_963613695.1 Sphaerochaetaceae bacterium | reverse complement strand
GGCGTATATTGTGCCGCCGCCGAAATTTTCATCGTTGGTCATCAGCAAAAATCGCCTTTTCTCGGCGCTCGCGGGAACGGGGCTCGTGCCGAAGTTTGCGATGGTTTCGACGGAGGAAATCGAATCGGAAAATTTTGAAAATCCGCTCGGCTATCCGTGTTGGATTCGCGACGGCGATGCGGGAACCGCTTCCGGCAAAGGAAGTTTTAAGGCGACGTGTCTCGAGGATTTGCGCGCGTGGGTGAAAATCAATCGCGGGATCGGCGTTTTTCAGCTTTCGGAATTTTTGCCCGGCGGGAACTACGGTTGCTTTTGCCTTTTCAAAAACGGACGCTTGCTGAAAATCGCACAGGCAGAACGTATCGAATACATAATGGCAAAAGTCGCAGTTTCCGGAATCACGGGAAACACTTCAAAAGGACGC
>CAVEBA010000215.1:0-2022 GCA_963613695.1 Sphaerochaetaceae bacterium | reverse complement strand
CGTTGACCGTTGTCGTTCCAGAGCTGCCGAGAGCACTCGCGTTCGCCACTTCGAGAACGCCGGCGTTGACCGTTACGTCGCTTGCGTTCGCGGAGTTGTCTCCGCTCAGTTTCAGCGTTCCCGTGCCCTGTTTTACGAGCGAAACGCCGTTCCCGATCGTTCCCGCAAACTCTTTGTCCGTTGCCGAAGCTACAGTCAGCATCGAAGCGGACGTGCCGGAAAGCAACGCGACCGACGAACCGGAAACGCCCTCGAGCCCGGCAATATTTACCGAAGCCGCGCCAAGTTCCAAACTCGCATACTGCGTGGAAAGATTTATGCCGGCGTTCTGCGCCGCCGTCTGATTCGTCAGTTGCAATTTCACCAAATAACTCGCGGCGCCGGTCACCTTAAACGTTCCGGAGAAAGTATTATCTGCTCCGGAAAATTTGTAATATGCGGTTCCGTTTTCCGCCGTTGCGTTCTGCAACGTCACCGTTCCCGCGCCGGAAATGTTGCCGGCGAATTCGACGAGCTTTTGCCAGTGCTGCGCATAGGTAACCGTTGCATCGGAACTAAAATTCCCCTCCGTATCGGTTGCGCCGAAAACGATATTTCCTGCGAGTTTCACATGCCCGTCCTTGTTCCCGAGCGTAGAACCGCTCGCGATATAGAAGTCCCCGTTAAACGTGTTCGGAGTGGACATCTGCTGCGCGCCACTCCCCATGTGCGTTGTAAACGTCGCACCGCTCTTCACGAAAATCTTTGCGCCGTGTACGCTGTCCGTCAGATTCGAATCTCCGCGGGAATTGCCATTCGGGCCCATCATCACCTCGCCCTCGGAGACAACCAACGTCCCGCCGAACGTGTTCGACGAACCCGTAACAAAAATCGCCTTGGCGCCCTGCTTTGTCAGCGTTCCCGTGCCGGAAATTTTTCCGGAAAGCGTCATGGTGTTCGCTTGCGTGTGAATGGTGCCGCCGTTTTCGCCGATGACGACTTCGTTTGCAAAACTATAGGAACCATTCAGCGTGATTTGCCCGCCGTTCAGCGTAATCGTTCCCGTGCCGAGTGCATTGTTGTTCCCGATGCCGAGATTACCTTGGGAAATCGTTGTGCCGCCCGTGTAGCTCTGCGCCGTGTTGATGGTAACTTTTCCGGTTCCGGTTTTTTCAACCGCGATGCCACCCGTGAGCACGCCCGCCGTAGAAATAAACCGTTCCGAGGAATCGCCGGTCAAAACGACCGTTCCCGAGCCGGAAACGACATTCGTCAGCCCGCCGATTGACGTAGCGGAAAGTTTCAGCTTTGCGCCCGATTCGAGCGAAATCCCGCCCGAGACGGTGCCGAGCACGCGATCGCTCAATGCCAAGCTCGCGCCGGAGGAAACCGTCAACGCGCCGCGCACGTCGAGCGAACCGTCCGTTCCCGCGGAAAAAGCGTAGTCGCCGCCCGTCACGTTCACCGCCTGCGCTTCCTTTGCGCCGACGATGGAAATTGTTTTCGCCGCCGTGTCGCTCGCGGCAAACGTTACCGTGTCGCCGTCCGCAAATGTCGGATTTTCTTCGCCGCCGGCGGTGGTGTTTGTCCAAGTCGTAGACGTGTCCCACGTTCCCGTGGTGCTCGACCAAGTCAAATCGTAGGCGGCGCCGGTCGTCAGCGTGAAAGATTTGTAATCGTCCGCGAACTCAACCTTGTCGCGTCCGGAAACCTTGGTAACATTCGAAATGCTCAGCCCGGAAACCGTTCCCGTGCCGCCGAAAATCGTATACGTGCCGGATTCGAGGTTGGTGATGTCGAGCGTTCCCGTCGAGCCGAACGTAATTGCGCCGCTCGTCGCGAGCGAACCGCCCGTCGTAACGATGTAGGAACCGTTAATCGTAATCGCGCCCGAGCCGAGATCGACCGCGTTCCCGTTTGCGGAAACGCTCGCGCCCGAATTCACCGTCAGCGCACCCGCACCGAACGCGCTCGTGCTTCCCGCGATCAGCGTTCCCGCGGAAACCGTTGTCCCGCCCGTGTAAGTGTTCGTTCCCGTCAGCG
>CAVEBA010000214.1:0-2026 GCA_963613695.1 Sphaerochaetaceae bacterium | reverse complement strand
GTGCCAAGCGCTACCCCACGACCTCCTCGAAAAACGTATCCGGGCGCGCGGAATCGAACGCTTCGTTCGCCCACATCAGCGTGACTAAATTTTCCGTGTCGGACAGATTGACGATGTCGTGCGTAAAACCCGGAAGCATCGCGACTGCTTGAATTTTTTCTCCGGAAACTTCAAATTCGCGCACCGTTCCCGTGCCGATTTCGCGTTCCCGAATCAGAGCGCGTCCGGCGACGACGATGAAAAATTCCCATTTCGTGTGGTGCCAGTGCTTGCCTTTCGTGATGCCGGGCTTGCTTATGTTTACGCTGAATTGCCCGCATTTTTCGGTTTTGAGAAGTTCCGTAAAACTGCCGCGCGCATCGACGTTCATTTTCAGCGGGAACGCCGTTTTTTCCTGCGGAAGGTAGCTTAGGAAAGTTGAATAAAGTTTTTTCGCGAAAGAGCCGGCGGGAATTTCGGGCATCACGAGCGTTTGCGGGAACGCGCGAAAACGCTCCAGAAGCGAAACGATTTCGCCGAGCGTTGCGCGATGCGTGACGGGAACGGCGCAGTAGCGTCCCTCCGGCGCGAGAACGGTTTTTAGTCCGTCAAACTCGCAACGGTGTTCCCGCCCGGCGAGCGCCGCGAGCATTTCCTCGACAAGATCGTCGATGTAGAGCAATTCGAGCTCCGTCGCGGGATCGTTCACGCGAACGGGCAAATCATTCGCGATGTTGTGGCAGAACGTTGCGACCGCACTGTTGTAGTTCGGACGGCACCATTTGCCGAAAAGATTCGGGAAGCGGTAGACGAGCACTTTCGCGCCCGTTTCTTTCGCGTAAGCGAAAAAAAGCTCTTCGCCGGCGAGCTTGCTTTTGCCGTAATCGGATTCGCCGTAACGCCCAATGAGCGTTGCCTGAATCGAGCTGCTCAGCATGACGGGACAGCCGTTCCCGCAGGACTTCAACGTGTCGAGCAACGTCGAAGCAAAGCCGAAATTGCCCGCCATAAATTCGCGTTGTTCCTTCGGACGATTGACGCCCGCGAGGTTGAAAACGAAATCCGCTTCGCGACAAAATTCCGCCAACGTCGCCGGCTCGGAATCGATGTCGTATTCGAACACGGCATCGATTTTCGGAACATCGCCGCGGCGCGATTTGCCGTCGCGAATGTTTTTCAGCTCCGCGCAAAGATTTTTCCCGACGAATCCTTTCGCTCCCGTAACTAAAATTTTCATGCGAGCTATTTTTGGCGGTTAGCGGGCGGCGGGAATGTCCGCGCGAACGAGCTCCAGCTTCAGAAGCAGTTTTTTCATGCCTTCGACGTCGAGCCGGTGTTGTGCGAATGGTAATCTTCAATTGCGGAAACTTTTTCCTGTCCGTTCACGAAAAACTTGTCGTAGTTCAAATCGCGAGTGTCGCAAGGCACCCGGAAGTATTCGCCCAAATCCTCCGCTTTCGCCATTTCCTCGCGACTGACGAGCGTTTCGTAGAGCTTTTCTCCGTGGCGCGTGCCGATGACGCGCACGGGAACGTCGCTCCCGTAAAGCTGTTTCAACGCTTCGGCGAGCACGGCGAGTGTCGCCGCCGGCGCTTTTTGCACAAAAAGATCGCCGCCGTTCCCGTGACTGAACGCATAAAGAACGAGGTCCACGGCATCGTCGAGCGTCATCATAAACCGCGTCATGTTCGGATCGGTAATCGTGATTGCGTGCGATGCCTTGAGTTGGTCAATCCACAACGGAATCACGCTCCCGCGGCTCGCCATAACGTTCCCGTAGCGCGTGCAACAAATCACGGTCGCGGCGTTTTTCCCGAGCTGCCGCGCTTTCGCGACGGCGACTTTTTCCATCATCGCTTTGGAAATGCCCATCGCGTTAATCGGGTAGCACGCTTTGTCCGTGGAAAGCACGACAACGTTTTTCACGCCGTGCGCAATCGCCGAATCGAGCACGTTTTCCGTGCCGCAAACATTCGTCTGCACCGCTTGCATCGGGAAAAATTCGCAGGACGGCACCTGCTTCAACGCCGCCGCGTGGAAAATATAA
>CAVEBA010000213.1:0-2030 GCA_963613695.1 Sphaerochaetaceae bacterium | reverse complement strand
GCTTGCCCTATGCTGTTGCTTGTCGCGCCGTTGGCGCTTTTTAGTTTCTTGAAAAAGGATTTCGATGCGGAGACGTGGACGTCTCCGCCCCCAAGAAAACAATCCCTTAAAAAACTTCTATTACTTCCAGTAAAAAAAGTTGAGGAGTCGAAAAGTTGATTCGGCGCGTTGCGCCTGTTGATTCCCGCTTCGCGGGAGAGTTATTACTTCATTTTTGCCTTCGGCAAAAATCCGCACGATACTCCTAAACTCCTCAACCTTTTAAACTTTTCAACTTTTTTTGCGTTCCTTTGGCGCCTTCGCGGTTTTTTTCAAAAAAAGCTTGCAAACCGTTTTTTTTTGCAAAATAGCGCTCATCAAAAGGGACGGAGACGCCGTTCCCGCATTTCACCCCTTACAAATCCCCATTTACACACACTCGTTTAACTTAACTCATAAGGAAAAAATATCATGAAGACCTCAAAAATCCTCCTTACCTCACTCCTTGCCGCCGCCGCAATGAGCACCGTTCCCGCATGGGCAACGGTTCCCACCGGTAAAGTTTCCTCGGGCGGGACGTGGGACAATGATGCGTCTACCTATACGACGGCGACGAGCTCCTCGGTCGGACAATATTTTTTTGAAGCCCAATGTGATACGCCGGCTGCCGCAATTGCCGCTTCGACTGCGATTTCTGATGCAATCGTGATTGGCGGCACAGATGTCGATTCGGATTCAACGAAAGGGCTGATTATCACGGATTCCAATCAAAAGTGTCAGGCTCTTACCGGAACTATCACCGGCGTTGGAATTTTGGCGATTAAGGCAGCGACCGTTTATGGCACGAGCCAGTTGGTTTTTTCCGGAGATGTCTCCGGCTTCAGCGGAAAACTTTACGTGAACACCGGATCCGCTCACACGCTTCGGTTTATGGGAACGAGTGAATCTGCTCTTTCCGGAACGGGAACAATCGAGACCAACAAAACGCTTGTTTACGAAAAAAGTAGCGGAGCAACGTATACTGTTGCGAATTCCTCAATCTCCGCAACAAATCTCACTTTCTCCGGCGGGGCGGACTACACGGTTTCCTCGACGGTTACGGGCAACGATTCGACCGCGTCGAACAACACGTTGACGATCTCCGCGGGAACGACAACGTTCACGGGCGAGGTTTCCAATTTTGGCAACATCTCCGTTGCAAGCGGTGCAACGCTTGCTGTCGGCACGGACGGTAAGCTTGATCTTTCCGGCGCGAAAGTTACGCTCGCGAGCACCATCTCCAATGCGGGAACTGTAAAGGTTAATTCGACGAGCACCTCGTTTGTGCTCGCGGACGCGCTGAAAAGCGGAGATACCTACACGGTGATCTCTTCAGACTCCGGAACAATCGTCTTCTATGGTGACGTGCCCACAATCGCGAATTTCAGCAAGGCGGACGGCTCTGTTTTTAGCGGGCGCGCGACCGTCTACGCCTCTTCCAATCTTGTGAAAGTTACCGATGCTGCTTCAAAAACGCTGACGTGGGTCGGTGATGATAGCGGTTCCGGAACTTGGAATACGACAACGACAAACACGCCGTGGAATGACGGCGCGAGTGCCGATGCGTTTTACACGAGGGATTCGGTCGTTTTCAGCAAGGACGCAACGATTACGGTGGATTCCGCCGGCGTGACGGCGGGAACGATGACGGTTTCCGAGGGCGCTTCGGTCGCGCTTTCCGGCGGGACGGTAACGGCAACATCGCTCTCCGGCGCGGGAACGGTTCAGCTCAGCTCGCTTTCCGGACTTTCGCTGACGGGAACGACGAAATTCTCGGATTGGACGGGAGCTGTCGTGCTTAAAGACATCAATACCGGTTCTTCCGGCACGGCGTTTAATCCCAACGCTTACGGCGTTGCCGGCTCAAAGGTCGTTCTCGATGGTGTCACGGGCTCGGATTTTTACTTTGCACAAGGCACTAAAAACGCGTTGGCGGTTGCGCCCGATATCGAAATTGCTTCGGGCGGGTTGGCATTGACTAACGGATATTCGAGCACCGTCTATACGTTCTC
>CAVEBA010000212.1:1073-2033 GCA_963613695.1 Sphaerochaetaceae bacterium | reverse complement strand
TGTGTTCCCGCGCGGAGACGTGGACGTCTCTGCCCCCAATTTTCGCGTTCCCGCGAAAAAATCTTTCAGTGTTTATGCGCCTTACGCGCGGGAACGCAAAAAAAAGATTCCCCCGAGAATAATAAATTGGCTTATTTTTGTAATGATTATGAATATCATCAAACGAGACGGCACCCGGGAGGACTACGATGCGACAAAAATCAGCCGCGCGATTCGTGCGGCGTTTGACGGCTTGGGGACGCAATGCGATGCTGCGGATTTGTCCGCGATGGTCGGGCGCATCGAAGCGTTGCTGCGCACGCTTTGCGAGACTTCCGCCTCCGGCGTAAAGGTCGAGCAGGTTCAGGACATCGTTGAAATCGAAATGATGAAGAGCGGATTCTTCCGCGAGGCTCGGCGTTTTATTCTTTATCGGGAAGAACGTAGCAAGGAGCGTGCGATACTGGAAGAAATTCGCGCCGCCGTTCCCGTTCCCGGGTTGCGCCGACTGCTCAAGGACGCCCGCCGAGCGTTCCCGCAGAGTGCGTATTCGCCGGAGCTTCTTGCCGCCAAGCTTCGGGCGTTTCGCAAAGAAGGAATGTCTCCCGGAGACGCACTGCGCAGTCTCATTCGTGCCGCAGTAGAATGCGTTTCGGCGGAAGCGCCGGACTGGGAATTTATCGCGGCGCGCATTCTCGGATTTCAGCACGCGCTTTCCGTGCGGGAACAAACGGATTCGCTCAAACTCTCCGGTTTTTACGAAAAAATTTCCTATCTCGTTTCCGAAGGACTCTACGGGCAATACATTCTCGACAATTACTCCGAAGACGATGTTCAGGCACTGGAAGCCTATCTGAAACCGGAGCGCGATGCGCTGTTCACGTTCAGCGGACTGGATTTGTTGCTGAAACGCTACGTCATCAACGACCACCGCCGCCGCCCGATCGAGACTCCGCAGGAAATGTTCATGGGAATCGCCAT
>CAVEBA010000212.1:0-1063 GCA_963613695.1 Sphaerochaetaceae bacterium | reverse complement strand
CCGGAAAAGCCCGCCGACCGCGTCCGCATCGCCAAGACTTTTTACGATATGCTCAGCCGCCAACAGGTTACGATGGCGACGCCGACGATTTCCAACGCCCGAAAGCCCTATTTTCAGCTTTCGAGCTGCTTCGTCGACACCGTTCCCGACTCGCTCGACGGCATTTACCGCAGCATCTCCAATTTCTCCCAAGTTTCAAAATTCGGCGGCGGCATGGGGCTTTATTTCGGAAAAGTCCGCGCTTCCGGGAGCGATATTCGCGGCTACAAGGGCGCGGCAGGCGGCGTAATTCGTTGGATAAAACTCGCCAACGACACGGCGGTCGCCGTCGATCAGCTCGGCGTTCGCTCCGGCGCCGTCGCGGTCTACCTCGACGTTTGGCACAGAGATATTCTTGATTTTCTCCAACTTCGCACGAACAACGGAGACGACCGCATGAAGGCGCACGATGTGTTCCCGGCAGTCTGCTATCCGGATCTTTTCTGGAAAATGGTCAAGGAGGACATGAATCAAACTTGGCACCTGATGTGTCCGCACGAAATCCTCGTCACCAAAGGCTATGCGCTCGAAGATTTTTACGGCGAAGAGTGGGAAAAACGCTATCTTGACTGCATTCACGATGCCCGAATCCGCAAGACGGAAATTCAGCTCAAAGATCTCGTTCGGCTAATTCTCAAATCCGCCGTCGAAACGGGAACGCCCTTTGCCTTCAATCGGGATCTTGTAAATCGGGCAAACCCGAACCGACACAAAGGCATCATTTACTGCTCAAACCTGTGCACGGAAATCGCCCAGAACATGAGCGCGATAGAGACGATTTCCCGCACGACGGAGCTTGTCGACGGGGAATGCGTAGTCGTCGAGAAAACGCGTCCGGGAGACTTTGTCGTCTGCAATCTTGCCTCTCTCGTTTTGGGCAGATTGGATTTTTCCGACGATGCGGAAATTCGCCGCGTAGTCTCGACGCTCGTGCGGGCACTGGACAACGTCATCGATCTCAATTACTACCCGCTTCAGTATGCGGAAATCACGAACAAGCGGTATCGCCCCATCGGGTTGGGAG
>CAVEBA010000211.1:0-2077 GCA_963613695.1 Sphaerochaetaceae bacterium | reverse complement strand
CAACACGCTCGCGGCGCTGTTCAAAAAGGAATCGCTCGTGAAAATTCGTTTCGCCGAGGGGCGCGCGGAAATGAAAGCGCAAATCGCCGAAATCGAACGCGGAGCGGACGCGCTCTGCGTCGGACACGTCGGGCGCACGGCTTCTTTTTTCAAAAGCGTTCCCGCGCCCGCCGTTGAATCGCTCGGCGACGGCGACGAACAATGACGCGCGACACGGCGTTCCCGCAAAACCGTTCCCGCAAAAACTTTTCTCGAAATTTACAATGAAAAATCTCCCTATTTTTGAAGTTTCCGAAAAACTCGGCATCGACGAACGTTTCGTCGAACCCTACGGTCGCGACAAAGCGAAAATCTCGCTCGAAGCGCTGAAAAATCCGCCGCGCCGCGGCAAGCTCGTGCTCGTTTCCGCGATTACGCCGACGCCCGCCGGCGAAGGCAAAACGACGACGTCCATCGGGCTCGCGCAAGGGCTCAAAAAAATCGGCAAAAACACGGCGCTTGCCCTGCGACAACCGTCGATGGGACCGGTTTTCGGGCGCAAAGGCGGCGCGACCGGCGGCGGGAAGAGCGTCGTGATCCCGTCCACGGAAATCAATCTTCAGTTCACCGGCGATTTTCACGCGATCACGTCCGCGCACAATCTGCTCGCCGATGCGATCGACAATCGCCTGTATTTTCGCAATACGCGTCTCGATCCGCGCCGCATCACGTGGAAACGCGTGCTCGACATGAACGACCGCGCGTTGCGCAACATCATCGTCGGTTGCGGCGGGAACGGCGTGCCGCGCGAAACGGGTTTCGACATCACGGTCGCTTCCGAAATCATGGCGATTCTCTGCCTTGCGCAAAGTTATGACGATCTTCGCGCGCGCCTGAACAAAATGGTTGTCGGGTTCGACGCGGAAAACAAGCCCGTCTTCGCCGAAGAAATCGGCGTTACCGGCTCGCTCATGGCGATTTTGAAAGAAGCGCTCAAACCGAATCTCGTGCAAAGCATCGAGGGCGTTCCCGCGTTCATCCACGGCGGACCGTTTGCCAACATCGCGCAAGGTTGCAACTCCGTCATCGCGACAAAAGCGGCGATGAGTTTCGCCGATTACGCGATTACCGAAGCGGGTTTCGCGTTCGACCTCGGCGGAGAAAAATTTTTCGACATCAAATGCCGCACTGCGGGTTTTGCGCCCGATGCCGTCGTCATCGTCGCCACGATTCGCGCGCTCAAAATGCACGGCGGACGCGGGCTTTCGGAGCTTACCGAAACGGACGTTCCCGCCGTCGAGCGCGGACTTGAAAACCTCGCCGCGCACATCGATTCCGCGAAAAAATTTAAGCGCCCGATCGTCGTCGCAATCAATCGTTTCCCGACGGATTCCGAAGCGGAATTTGCCGCAGTGATGAATTTCTGCTCCGCTCGCGGCGTGAAATGCGCCGTTGCCAACGTGTTCGGCGAAGGCGGCGCGGGAGCGGTCGATCTCGCGAAACTCGTCGTCGAAGCCTGCGATGAACCGTCGCCGGAATTTTCGCCGCTGTATTCGCTCGACGTTCCCGTCGAAGAAAAACTCAACATCATCGCGCGCGAAATCTACGGCGCGGACGGAGTTTCCGTCGCGCCCAAGGCACGAAAAAAACTCGAAATGCTCGAGCATGCGGGAGCGTCCGGACTCATGATTTGCATGGCGAAAACGCAAAATTCGATTTCCGACGATCCCGCGAAACTCGGGCGTCCGAAAGGATTCACCGTTGCCGTGCGCGATTTTGAAATTGCAGCCGGTGCGGGATTCCTCGTCGCGCTCACGGGCGAAATCATGCGCATGCCCGCGCTCCCGCGTGTGCCCTGCGCCGAGTCAATCGACCTCGACGCCGCCGGCAACATCACCGGAATGCTCGGAGTGTAATTTTTTTTTCGCCTACGGCGAAAAAAGTTGAGGAGTTGAAAAGGTCGAGGTGTTTAGAAGTATCGTGCGGATTTTTGCCTACGGCAAAAATCTAGGTGAGCGTTATTCACTATTCGCTATTAATTATTCACTGAAAACTCCTCTCCCGCGGAGCGGGAATCAACAGGCGCGAAGCGCCGACT
>CAVEBA010000210.1:0-2116 GCA_963613695.1 Sphaerochaetaceae bacterium | reverse complement strand
AAGCTGCTCGCGTTGCTCGCCGATGCCGACGCTCGGAAAAAAATGGGCGACGCCGACGTGTGCATCGCGGACACGACGGGCGAATTGCGCAAGCTCACGCGTCTCGCGCAGCTCGCGTTTGTCGGGAAATCGCTCCCGCCGAACGTCGGCGGGCAAACGCCGATTGAATGCGCAGCGCTCGGCGTGCCGATTGTTTACGGTCCCGCGATGACGAATTTCAAGGACGTGTGCCGCAGTCTTGAAGATTGCGGTGCCGCCGTGAAAGTGCGCGATGCCGCGGGAGCGCGCGACAAGCTGCTCGCGTTGCTCGCCGATGCCGACGCTCGGAAAAAAATGGGCGACGCCGCGCGCGCGTGGCATCGCGGAAATCAAGGCGCGACTGCGCGCGTCGTTAAATTTTTCGACGGAATCTTCGGCAAAAAATGACGAAAATTTTTCGGACGATTTTCTCGTGCGTTCTTTTTGCGTTCGCGGCGTTGATTTTTTCCGCCTGCGGTTCGCGGGAACGCGCGACGGAAATTGCCGCGCGGGAAGGCGTATTGCTCGTGAACAACGGCGGCGAGCCTTCCGCGCTCGATCCGCAGCTCGTTACGGGCGTGACGGAGTTGCGGCTCATGCTCGCGCTTTTCGAGGGGCTTGTGCGCTACGATCCGAAAACGCTCGAGCCGCGCCCGGCGATTGCCGAGAGCTGGGAAGTTTCCGAAGACGGTCTGCGCTACGTGTTTCATTTGCGCGGGAACGCGAAATTTTCCGACGGGCGGCAGATTTCGGCGGACGATTTTCTTTTTTCCTACCGGCGATTGCTTTCGCCGAAATTGGCGTCGCCGTGCGCATCGCTTTTTTTCGCTCCCGTGAAAAATGCGCTCGCGTTCACGCGCGGAGAAATTTCGGATTTTTCGCAGGTCGGATTTTCCGCGCCCGACGCGCGAACGCTTGTTGTGGAGCTCGCCGCGCCGTGCCCGTATTTTCTTTCAATCGCGTGTCATTCGAGTTGGAGCGTCGTTCCCGCGCATGCGATTTTGAAATTCGGGAAAATCGACGAACGCTCGACGCTTTGGACGCGTCCGGAAAATTTTGTCGGGAGCGGACCGTTTCGTTTGAAAAGTTGGCGCGTTGCCTACCGCATCGAAGTCGAAAAAAATCCGCATTTTCGCGATGCGGAAAACGTGGCGTTGAACGGCATTCGTTTTGACGCGCTCGAAGATCAGTTTGCGGAGGAGCGTGCGTTTCGCGACGGGCAGTATCACATTACGAACACGGTGCCGCCCGCGCGTGTTGCCGTGTTGCGGGAACGCGGCGATCCCGCGTTGCGTCTCGATCCGTATTTGTCGGTTTCGTTCATTCGCGTGAACTGTTCCCGCCCGCCGCTGAACGATGTTCGCGTGCGCCGTGCGCTTTCGCTCGCGCTCGATCGCGACGTGCTCGCGGAACGCGTGACGCGCGCCGGAGAAACGCCCGCGCGCACGCTCGTTCCCGCGGAAAAACCGGAAGCGCCGACGCCGCCGGAGCGCCGCGTCGAGGAATTGCGCGAGGCGAAACGGCTTCTCGCCGAGGCGGGTTTTCCCGACGGGAAAAATTTCCCGGAAATCACGTATCTTTTCAACACGTCCGACGGCGCGCAGTTTTTCGCGCAGGCGATTCAAGAAATGTGGCGCAAAAATCTCGGCGTAAAAATCACGCTGAAAAATCAGGAATACAAAGTTTATCGCGTGAGCATGGAGCAGGGCGAATACGACCTCGCGCGCTCGGCGTGGAGCGGCGATTATCTCGATCCGACCACGTTTCTCGACCTTTTCGCGGGAACGTCGAATATGAATTGGACGCACTGGAACGATGCCGCCTACGACCGCGCGCTCGCCGAAGCGGCGCGGGAACGCGTTCCCGAAAAACGCGCCGAAAAACTTCGCGATGCGGAAAAAATTCTCCTCGCCGCCGTTCCCGTGATTCCCACGGTTTTCAACCGAAACAAATTTTTGATTTCGCCCGACGTGGAGGGCTGGTTCCCGAATCTGCTCGATATTCACCCTTACAACGCGGTGAAATTTTCAGTGAATAATTAATAGTGAATAGTGAATAACGCTCACCTTAAATTTTTGCCGTAGGCAAAAATCCGCAC
>CAVEBA010000209.1:0-2211 GCA_963613695.1 Sphaerochaetaceae bacterium | reverse complement strand
TGGTCTCGGTCGTATTCCACGTTCCCTCATCTCCGCCGTCCCAATAAAGATTCCACGCCTCAACGGAAATCTTCGCGACACCGGCAGTCGTGACATCAACCTCCGAGCGACCGGGAACAACCGCTCCGTCCAGAATGAAATTCTTCGCTACGAGAGAATCCCAACCGCTAATCGTGCCGCCGGAAATCACCGTGTAGGTGTTGTCCGCAGTTTTCAGCGCGTCGAGCACAAAAACCGCAGTCGAATTGACCGTCACTGTTCCCGAATTGGAAATGGCGGACGAAAGCGCTGTCGTTCCCGAGAGCGTGAGCGATCCCGTAGATGCAACTTCGAGCGTTCCCGCAGAAACCGTCAAATTGCCTGTGAACGTGTTCGTGCCCGCAAGCGCCAGCGTTCCTTTGCCGGTTTTCGCCAAGCTACCCGCGCCGAAAACATTCCCGGAGAGCGTCAATTTCGCATCGTCTTCGACCGCAAACGTCCCGGTGGTGCCACTTTGTTCGTTGCGAATTTTCACGTTCGCAGAAACTTCAGACGTTGCCGTTGCCGTCATGGTTCCGGATCGATAAAAATCCAACGCGCCGTCGCCATCGCCCGTGCCCGTAATCGTGCCGCCGGCGACGACGATTTTGTTGTTCGAACCGACCGTCCACCGACGAGTGCCCAAATCAAGCGTGCCACCGCTGTTCACGGTAACCGTGTTGGCGGATGTCGCATCATACTTAAGCGAATCGTTTTGCCCAGCATAAACCGTCGCGTTCCCGCCGATGGTCAAGTTGCCGATGAGCGTCCGGTCTCCTTTAATCGTTGCTTCGCCCGCAGTGATGTTTACCGAGCCTTCACTAATACGAAGATCGGAAATCGACGTTCCCGCACCGGAGATGTTCAGCGTTCCCGAACCATTCTTCGTTATCGTGCCCGCGTTAGAAACTGCCCCGGAAAGCGTCAGCGTGTTTCCAGCGACGTTCACTCCGTAATTCGTTGCGAAAAAGAGCTTGCTGGCGATGGTCGTATTGGCGTTGCCCCAAATTTCGTCCGACTGCCCCGTCCTCGTGGAAAGTTTCAACGTCGCATTACTGCCGAGGCTAATATTCGTGCCGTAATTCAAGCAACCGGTGTAATCCACCGTTCCCGCGAAGTCATCGGAAATATAAATTCCGCTTCCGGTTCCGCCCCCCGAGGCAGACGTGAACGAATACTTCACCGTTCCCTCGCCGGAAAGCGCGAGCTTCGAAGAACTACTGCCGAGCGAAGAGCTCCCGGAGCCGAGATCCAAGGTGACAGCATTTCCGAGCGTCAATGCCGCATTCAGCGTCAGATTTGCTTTCGCGACGGAAACCGTTCCATCACCGGAAAGCGTCGTTGCTTGGGAAACGGTCATCGCACCGGGCGCGACCGTTCCGGAAACCGTAACATCTGCGTTCGCCGCGTTGAAGATAACGCTGTCGCCGTTGAGGAAAGACGTTTGCACGTTGGACGCATCCGTCCAGTTGTCGCCCTTGTTGACCCAAACGGAGGAAGATTCCGTTCCCGCCCACGTCAGCGTTTCCGCCGCGTAAGTGTTGACGGCATAAGAAACCGTTACGCCAGAAGAAGTTTTTTCCGCGTAGTATTGCCTGACGGTCAAGCTATCCGCAGAAGTTACGGATTCGAGTGCATTTCCGGTTCCCGCATCGGAAATCGTGCTGACCGTGAGCGAATCAAGCCCGGAAGTAATTCCCGTAGAAGAAGAAAACGCGACGAGTTGCTTTGTGAGAGTTGTCGTGCCCGATGCGGTTCGATTCGTAATGCCGGAGGAAAGCGTATCGACTTCGCCCAAAAGCTTGATTGTCCCATCGGAAATCGTCGTTGCCGTGCTAAACGTGATTGATCCGTCGGCACCGACAAACCACGTGCGCTCCCCGCTCCCGTCCAAATTCAAATTCCCCGAAGTGACGTTGACCGTGCCGTTGGCGACGATGTGCCCGTCCTTAAGCTTCGTGATCCACGAGGTATTCAAAACGTTCCCGGCTTCGACTTGGATACTACCTGCCCAGTTACCCAAAGACGCCGTTACCGTATTCCCCGTTCCCGTGACCCAAATACCGCCGCCGTCAGAAGTGGCAATGGTATCACCGCCCGAGCCTCCGCTGACGGAGATTGTTTGCCGAGTGCCGTCAAAGTAGAGCAGATAGCCTTTGCTATTAGCGCGCACGGGAGCTGTGTTCGTAGAGC
>CAVEBA010000208.1:0-2220 GCA_963613695.1 Sphaerochaetaceae bacterium | reverse complement strand
CCCCGAAGAAAAATTTCGCGAAATCCGCGAAGAAATCGATTTCTCCGCGCTTCGCTCGGCGGGAACGCGCGACGAAGATCGCACGGCGCGTTGGCGGCGCGGCTTGCTCGATCTTTCGGCGAACAATCCTCTGCTCGACATGCGCGACGATCGTCTCTGCGTGCCGATTGCGTGCGCAGATGCCACGAAGCTCGAAGACAAAATTGCGGCAAACGAAATGCTGACGCTCTCGCCGCTCCCGAATTTGCTCGGAGAAAAAGATTTTCGCGCCGTCGAATCCCGTGCGGACGCGTCCCCGGAAACGGAACTTCGCGAGCTGCTCGCAAACGAGTTGGAACAAAAACGACTCTACGCGACGTTGCCCGAAGACGAGCTGAAAAAACGCCTCACCGAGCTTTACCGCCGCGCGCGCACCGACATCGAGGAAAGCGGCGTGAACACACTTTTTCTCGCCGTCGGCTTTCTCGAATTGCGGGAACGCGACAACGCGGAGCGCACATTGCGCGCGCCGATTTTGCTCATGCCCGTGAGCTTGCGCCGCCGCTCGCCCTCGCAAGGTCCGATTCTGTGCCGCCGCGACGAAGACACCGTCGTCAACTCCACGTTGCTCGAACTTTTGCGGCGGGAACATCGGCTCGAAATTCCCGGGCTCGATCCGCTGCCCTGCGATGCTTCGGGTTTGGACGTCGCGCGCGTGTTCCGAATTTTCCGTCGCGCGATGCTCGGACTGCGCGGCTGGGAAGTTCGCGAAGACGTGCGGCTCGGATATTTTTCTTTCGGAAAATTTCTCATGTGGAACGACCTTTCCCGCCACGCCGACGCGTTCGCGGCGCACCCGGTTGTCGGGCATCTCATCGGAGGGAACGGAATTTTCGACGATGGCGTTCCCGCGTTCCCGCCGGAGGAAACCGGTCGCCGTCTCGATCCCGCGAAACTTTTTTGTCCGATGAATGCGGACTCCTCGCAAATCGCGGCGGTGCAACTTTCGGCGGCGGGGAAAAATTTTGTGCTCCACGGACCGCCGGGCACGGGCAAATCGCAAACGATCACGAACATCATCGCGCACAACATCGCAATCGGGCGGCGCGTGCTTTTCGTTGCCGAAAAAAAGGCGGCGCTGGACGTCGTGCAATCTCGCTTGCGCGCCGTCGGGCTGGGCGCGTTTTGCCTTGAACTGCATTCGGAAAAAACGGGCAAGGCGGACGTGCTCAAACAGTTTGCGGAAGCGCTCAAAGTCGCCGATTGCGCCGAACCCGCGGCGTGGGAAGAATGCGTTGCCGAGCTCGAGCGTTCCCGCAAGGAGCTGAACGCCTACGTCATCGCGCTGCACCGTCCGTTCCCGAACGGGCTGAGCGCGCACGCGTGTTTTTCGTGGCTTTTGGAAACGGGCGCTCCGTTTTCTTCGCCCGAAAAAATCAACGCGAATTGCCTCGCGCACGCGACGGAAAATCTAAACGCATTTCGAAAAACGGCGAAATCGCTCGCCGAAATTTTCGCGGGAACGAGCGCGCGCGGACGCGAAACCTTTCTCACGCTCGCGCCCGCCGAATGGTCGCCGGACTACGAACGCGAATTCGCCGAGGAAACGGCGAGACTTGCCGATGCCGCAGAAAATTTCGCAGACGCTCGCGACGCCTTCGCGAAAATGCTCGCGCTCGACGAATCGGACATCGCATTCGACGAAGAAAAATCCGTCGCGTTGGCGGCGCTTGCGGCGCAGACACGCGTTCTCGCCGACGCTCGCGTTCCCGCGGAATTTTTTGCGGAACCGTTCCCGCAGACAGAAAATTTCGTCCGCACCACGCTCGATGAAATTTCCCGCCGCGAAGCATCGGCGCAAGCGCTCGACACGTTTCGCATCGAAGCCGTTTCCGCATTGGATCTCGACGCGACGGAACGCCGAATCGGAGAAATCCGCGCGAAATTCGTTCTTCTGCGAGGTTTCGCCGAACGCGCATTTTTGCGTAAAATTTCCGGTCTGAAAAAAATCAGTGCGCACGCGCTCACACTCGACGAGCTCGCGGGAACGCTCGAAACGATGCGCGATTTTCGCAAGGCGAACGACGCCTGCGAACGCTCGCGAAAACGCGCGGAGAAAATTTTCGGCGAACTTTGGCGCGGCGGCTCGCCGAAGCGAAGCGAAACCGAAGCCGCGCTCAAACTCGCGAAACAAACGCTCGCAATCGCAGAAAAAATTCTCGATGCGGGAACGCCCGCGCT
>CAVEBA010000207.1:0-2238 GCA_963613695.1 Sphaerochaetaceae bacterium | reverse complement strand
TCGACCACGGTCTGCGTTCCCGCGTTTTCAAAACGCACGGGGCGGTTTTCGCCGTTGCAGGAAACGCTCCACGTTCCCGTAGCCGGTTTTATCAGCGTTGCGTTCCCGTCGGCGTCGTAGGTCGGCGTGAACGCCTCCGTCTCGGTTATCGTTGCGTATTGGTTCAGCGCGTTTGCCGCGTAGGCGAGCTGCGTTCCCGCTTCGGAAGCGGTTGCGCGGTTCCCGAGGTAATCAAACGCATACGCGTAAGCGGCGTTCCCGAGCGTCGCGGAGGTCAGCTCCGAGCGCGAGTTGCAGCCGAACATGAGCCGATACGCTCCCGCAAAAAGCGAGACTGGAGTCGTCATCAACGTGCGCCGGTCGAGCGCAGGAACGTAAGAATCAGAGACATGTTTTTGTTTCAAAATCATCGTCGCCCATTAAAAAAAACTTATGCAGATAAAAGCGATTGCGGCAAGCACGAGTAAGGAAACGACAAAGACCGCGCCGATTTGCCAAGTTTTCATTTTCGAGTCTTGAATCCATGAGAGAATTCCCTCGAAAACAGTCGCGAAGAATCCAAAAATCACGGCAATAAGGTCGTCCATATCAGCATCCCCAACTTTGACAACTCATTGACGAATTACTCCAAAGACGTCGATAGTTTCACTTATAACTCAAACCATGTGCCGACTCTTGGAATTTGAACCGCCCCCATTTCGTCAATATACGGCGTAGGATTCGAGGAAAAGATCGCCCGAGAAACTTTTTCAGGCAAGAGGACTTTTTGCCCTGTTTTTTCTATGTAGAGACGTCCTTCCTCGTCTTCATGAACGGAAGCGCGCCGTTCTTCTATCACGAAATCATTTGCAGCGATCGTCGAAAAAACAGAACCAAGAATTCCCTTGATGGAAGACGAATTGCCATTAACGAAATCGGAAAAATCGCGAACTGTTTTCCAGCGGTAGGTTTTTAACGCTTCCTCTGTGCGCTTTTCGTCCTCAAAAAACACAGACACGTATTCCGGAGGAAAGTACTGCGCAGTCAATTGCGCAGTTTCCGACACGTTCCCGCGCCGAACCACTGTCGCAATTTCACGCCCGTTCCAAAAGATTTGTTGCACATCGCCGGCTTTAATTTCGAGCGCCCGCGTTGCCTCATACAGTTCTTCTGATGATTTTTTAGGAAGTTTTACCATGCATTGCGTTGTCCAAAGACGAATAACTGGAGAATCGTAGGGGATTGGACAAGCGTAAATTTTTTGTCCGTTAACGCAAAAAACAATCTCTCCTCCGTTCTTGTTAAAAAGGCAATGAACGATGACAACCAAGAATGCGCATGCAAGAATAGCTGCGAATATTATTGTTCTTCTCATAGCGAATATTTTTCAAAAAACGTCTCTACAGGCTCCTTGCGCTCAAAAATGAACTGCACGAAACCACAATCGTATGGCAGATAAGAAAAATTGATGCTTACGATAGAGACCACCTCTCCACTTCCCGGAATGTATTTCCCCCACCAGTTCGTTCTTGCCGGAAACTCTCTGATGAGCTGTAGAGTCATAACACAGCACCCCTTGCTATTAGACGGCTTGCATTTTCGCTCTTTGTACGCCGGCTTTTCACGCACTCCGGCTTCGCAGATTTTTTCCCCATTCAAGATTAGCTCGCGTAATATCAACATAATGGCGAGACGATTCTTTTCTTCATAGAAGCCTCCATCAATTTCGTCTATAAATGGTGGAGATTTGGGAAGAAGCGGGTTAATGGGAGCTCCGACACCACCGGGGAAAACAGGGCGCTGTTTAGGCCTTCCGCTCCTCCCCTTAAAACCAAGCATGTCTACTTGAAATAAAATTTGATTTTCGACAAACGCATACAGATTCACCCCGCCTTGTTCTTCGATGGGATCGCGGGAGAGGAAGCGTCCGAGTGAGGGCGAGTAGTGGCGATAGTTGTAGTAGACGAGGTCGAGCTCGGAATCGTAGATTTCCGAAGACCATTGGAGCGGGTTCGCGGGAACGGTCGTTCCCGCGGGCGAAGCGGCAGACACGTTCCCGAACGGCGCGTAGTCGTAAGTCGCGGCGACGTTCCCGTAGAAATCTACGAGCTCGCAGACGTTTTTCGTCAGATCGACTGTCGGGAAATACACATTGTCGCCGAGGATATTCACCGCGATCGGACGCGTTGCCGTTTCCTCCGTCGGATCCCAGTAAATCACGCGTTTCAGCGTAGGTTCTTGCGTTCCCGCGACGTCGAA
>CAVEBA010000206.1:0-2260 GCA_963613695.1 Sphaerochaetaceae bacterium | reverse complement strand
AAAATATCGCGTTCGAAAGATTTGTAGTCGCGCCGGAAACAAGAGAGGAAAAGCCCGCTTTCGTAATCGTCGCACTGGCGAAATTCGCACTGGACAAGTCTGCTCCGTGAAAATAAACATGCCCGGAATAATCGCCGATAAGAGCGCTTTCGAAATTCGCGTCCGTCAGCACTACACCTAAGAAAGACGTATCCTTAATCGTCGCACCCGTGAACAAGGCACTCGAAAGATTCGTAGTCGCAGAAGTATCAGAAAAAGCATAGTTAAGGAGGTTTCCCGATGAGTCGTATGTAGATCTCGAGAACGTCGAAGGGTCAAAGTAGGTTCTCGTAATCTCTGCCCGTGTGAAATTCGCTCCGGACAAGTCAGAACCGCGAAACAGAACCTCCCCGGAAGAACCACCGACAACCGCATTTTCAAAATTCGCGTCCGTCAATGTTGTGTAGGACAAATTCACAGACGTCAGATTCGCATCCGTAAAGTCCGCGTCCGTCAATGTCGCTCCGGAGAAAGACGAATCCGTAATCGTCGCGCCCGAAAATACCGCGTTCGAAAGATTCGTCGTGGCGCCGGAAACAAGGGAGGAAAAGCCCGCTTTCGTAATCTCAGCGCTTGTGAAATTCGCACCGGTCAAGTCTGCACCATGGAAATAAACATGCCTTGAAGAATCGCCGATAAGAGCGTTTTCGAAATTCGCGTTTGTCAGCACCACATCTAAGAAATACGTATCCGTAATCTTCGCTCTCGAAAATACCGCGTCCGAAAGCGTTGTAGTCGCAGAAGTATCAGAAAAAGAATAGTTACTGAGGTTTCCCAACGAGTCGCGGGTGAAGCTCGAGAGCGTCGAAGGGTCGAAGTAGGTCCTCGTAATCTCCGCGCCGGTGAAATTCGCGCCGGTTAAGTCCGAACCGTGAAACCGAACCTCCCCGGAAGAATCGCCGACAACCGCGCATTCAAAATTGGCCCCAGTCAGTGTTGCATTCCTCAAACCAGCATTTACCAGTATCGCAGAATCAAATTTCGCATTCGTCAATGTTGCTCCGGAGAATATCGAATCCGTAATCGTCGCTCCCGTGAACAAGGCGTTCGAAAGATTCGTCGTGGCGCCGGAAACAAGAGAGGAGAAGCCCGCTTTCGTAATCTCAGCGCTTGTGAAATTCGCACCGGTCAAGTCTGCACCATGGAAATAAACATGCCTTGAAGAATCGCCGATAAGAGCGTTTTCGAAATTCGCGTTTGTCAGCACCACATTTAAGAAATACGTATCCGTAATCGTCGCGCCCGTGAACAAGGCGTTCGAAAGCGTCGTAGTCGCAGAAGCGTCAGAAAAAGAATAGGTAAGGAGGTTTCCCGACGAGTCGCGCCCAAGGATCGAGAGCGACGAAGGGGCAAAGTAGGTCCCCGTGATTTCCGTGCCGGTGAAATTTGCGCCGGTTAAGTCCGAACCGTGAAACTGAACCTCCCCGGAAGAATTGCCGATAACCGCGCTTTCAAAATTCGCGCCCGTCAATGTTGCTCCGGAGAAAGACGACTCCGTAATCGACGTGCCCGTGAACAATGCGTTCGAAAGATTTATAGCACCAAAAGAAGAGGATGCGTCAAAGCCCGCGTTTGTAATCTTCGCGTTTTTGAAATTTGCGCCGGTCAGATCCGCCCCTTGAAAAGCGACCCAGCCAGAGGAATCGCCGATAAGAGCACTTTCAAAATTCGCACCCGTCAATGTTGCTCCGGAAAAAGCCCCACTCGTTATCGTCGCGCCCGAAAATATGGCGGCCGAAAGATTTGTTTTGCCATAAGAGGAGGATGCGCCAAAGTCCACATTTGTAATCTTCGCGTTTTTGAAACTCGCTTCGGCCAGCTCTACCCCCTGAAAACCGACACTCACGGAAGAATCGCCGACAACCGCGTTTTCAAAATCCGCATTCGTCAATATTGCACCGGAAAAAGACGACTCCGTAATCGTCGCGCCCGTGAACAATGCTTTCGAAAGATTCGTTGTCAAAGAACGAGTATATTGCTCAACGATGTTTCCCTCCTTGTCGAGGATGGTATACGTGGAGCTCAAGGAGTTAAAACCGGACCTAACAATCTCCGCGCTTGTGAAATTTGCACCGGACAGATTCGCTCCGTGAAATCGAACCTCTCCGGAAGAATCGCCGATAATTGCCGCAATCCACGAGGAATCGACGAGCGACATTTCGTCAAACGATGTTCCCGCCGCGATTGTTTGCTCATCGTATTTTTCATTATCCGCGAAGAG
>CAVEBA010000205.1:1884-2292 GCA_963613695.1 Sphaerochaetaceae bacterium | reverse complement strand
TAAGTTTTCGTTCTTCATCGGTCCTCGCATCGGCGTGAACGCGCTGTATGCCGAAGTGGATCAGAAAAAAAAGACCAGCTCTTCGTCTGCGCACAAGGAGAGAGACGACACGGATTTCGGATTCCTCTACGGTGTTGATGCCGGAGCCGTGTTCTCCTTCACCGATCAGCACGCGCTGACGCTCGGCGTCGGCTGTCGCGCTTCGACGGCGAATCCGGATGTGTCCGGGCTTGAAATCGAAAAACAGTCGTGGGTGCGCGTTTCCCTCGGCTATCGTTTTTCGTTCTGAAAAACTTCGTTTTTCTTAGCGAACGTTCCCGCGAGAGATTTCGCGGGAACGTTTTTTTTTTGCGCGTCAGAAAATTTTTGAAATCAGCTCGGCGACGGCGGCGGGAACGTCTTCCGGCT
>CAVEBA010000205.1:0-1839 GCA_963613695.1 Sphaerochaetaceae bacterium | reverse complement strand
CGGGAAAATCGATTTCGCGGTGCCCGATATCTTCGCGGAAGAGCAGGAGACGATTTTCGAAAAAATGCACGGCGAACGCGCTGTGGCAACCCTCGCCGAGCGCGGCGAGAAATGCGCGTTCGATGTTCACGGCGAGCGTCGTTTCCGCATCGCAGGCGCGCGCGAAAATTTCCGCATCGCGGGAACGCGTTTGCAGTGCGATTGCGGCTTGCGCCGCCGCGGGCACCATCACGTCGAACGGAAGCGGACGAAATTCGAGCCCGGGAAATTCGTCGATTCCGAGGCGCGCAAGTCCCGCTGCGGCGAGAAACGTGGCGTCCGCCTCGCCGAAGCCGTCGGCGATTTTTTGCAGACGCGTCATGAGATTTCCGCGCAGTTCGCGAAATTCGGCGAACGGGAAAAGAGCGGCTTTCGCCTGTGCTCGGCGGCGCGGAGAGCCGGTTGCGATTCGCGCGGGAACGCCGTCGGGAAGATTTTCGCGCAGAATGAGCACGTCGTGCGCATCGGCGCGCGGCAGGCAACCGGCGAGCGTCGTTCCCGCGGCGAGCGCGGTCGGCAAATCTTTTCCGCTGTGCACGGCAACGTCGATTTCGCCTGCGGCGAGAGCGGTTTCGAGCTCGGAAGTGAAAAGCCCCTTGCCGCCGGTTTTTTCGAGCGACCACGCGAGTTTTTTGTCGCCCTGCGTGATAAAAATTTTCAGTTCGGTTTCCGTGTCGGGATCGGTTTTCGCGAGTGCGGTGCGCGCGAGTTCCGTCTGCGCGAGTGCGAGCGGGCTTCCGCGTGTGCCGATGATGATTTTTTTGCGATGCGTCGATTCCGTCGTCGTCATGGCGCACGAGCTTAATCCTTGCGGGAAAAATTGGAAAGCCGTTTCGGGGCGACAAAGCGTTTGCGCGGGAACGCGGAACAGTGTAGCTTTTTGCGCATGTCTGAAAAAACGGAAGAAAAGAAGGAGCCGCGCGTTCCCGCGTCGCAACAGGCGAAGATTTCCGCCGGCGGGATCGGATTTTTGCTCGCGCTAATCGGGTTGCTGTGTTTTTGGGTGCCGGTGGTCGGCGTCGGATTTTGGTTGCTCGGGTTGCTGTTTTCGCTTGCGGGCATGTTTTCGACGTCTCGCGGATTTGCGTTCAGCGGGTTTGCGGTTTCCGTGCTTACGTGCGGATTCATTCTGTTTTTGGCGGAGGGAAAACCTTTTGAAGACGTGCGCGCAAAAGTAGCATTGCTTTGTCGCACGGAAGTCGCGGACGAAGCGTATGCGCCCCCGGAAAGCGCGCCGCACGAAGCCGCCGTTCCCGCAGACGCGCCCGTCGCGGAAAGCCCGGCGGCGGAGGATTCTTCCGACGAAATCGCGGGAACAGATTCGGACGATTCGTATTTTTCAGACGAGGAAACGCCCGAGGTTTCCGAGGAAATTTTTGACGATGACGGCGGCGCGACGAAAACCGTTTCCGGCGAGCTTTTCCCGCCGTTCCCCGTCGCGCGGTTTGAAGAAATTTCTCGGAAACGCACAACGTGGCCGAAATACGTGCGGCTGACGCGCGCCCGCAAAATCTCGCTTTGGGACGATGTTGACAAGGAAATCATGGGCAAAATGGAAATCCCCGCGGGAACGCCCGTCGAAGTGCTCGGCGTGCGTTCCGACGGCGCACTCGATGTGCTCGACCGCACGGGACAACGCTTTCGCGTGCTCGCCGCAGACACGAATTTTGCCGAAATGTGGACGGTGAAGAATGGGGAGTAGGTGTAGGGTGGAATGTGTAAGGTGGAGGGTGTAGGGTGGTTCGGTCAGACATAGGTAAAAACCCTTAAATTTTTGCCTTAGGCAAAAATCAGCCTTTC
>CAVEBA010000204.1:623-2387 GCA_963613695.1 Sphaerochaetaceae bacterium | reverse complement strand
CGCAAACTCTTTGTCCGTTGCCGAAGCTACAGTCAGCATCGAAGCGGACGTGCCGTCCGCAAGAGCGATTCGCCCGTATTGCGTTCCGGAAAGTCCGGCGATTGTGATTGCTGTATTTCCGAGCGTAAGCTCTGAATAATTGCTCTCCGACACTCCGGCAAGATTGACATTCCCGTGCGCCAACGCCGTTGTCGCCGTAAGCACGAGTGCTGTGCTCTTGGAGGAATTTGTGGTCGCGTTCTTTTTGCCAACAATGATTTCGCCGCTATAAGAATTATCGCTTCCGGAAATTGTTAGTTTTTCCAACGTGCTGTTTGATTCGGCTCCGAAATATGCCGTTCCCGCGCCGGAGAGCACTCCGGAAATCTTCGTTCCGTCTTTACCCCAATTCCCGAGCAAATACACGGTGTCCGAATCTGATTCACCGAGCGTAACACTTCCTGAAAAATCGATGCCGCCATCGTATTTACGATACGTTGCACCGTTTTTCAGCGTCAAATTTCCGGCGTAACCCTTCGTGGTACTTTGTGCGATGGCAAACGTTGCTTGCGCCCCGCTCGCGACTTCAACCGTCAGATTTTCGCCAAAAGAATCTGTCGATATCGTTTGCGCGTTGGCGCCAAACATAACTGTTCCCACGTTAACGATTATCTTCGCGCCCTCGCTAAACGACGAATTGTTCAGTGTATTGATACTGAAATTCAGTGTTCCGCCATTCGTGCCCTGCTTTGTCAGCGTTCCCGTGCCGGAAATTTTTCCGGAAAACGTCATGGTGTAGGATTGAGTGTGAATGGTGCCGTTGCCCGAGCCGATGACAACTGCATTATCAAAATTCAATCCGTTCGTTTGCGCCGTAATTTGCCCGCCGTTCAGCGTGATCATTCCCGTGCCGAGCGCTTCGTCGTTCCCGACACCAAGATTTCCTGCGGAAATCGTTGTACCACCTGTGTAGCTCTGCGCCGCGCAGATAGAAATTTTCCCGGTTCCGTTTTTTTCAACCGCGATGTTGTCCGTGAGTACATTCGCTTTGGTAATCTGCGGTTCATCGGACGCACTGCCCCTGTCCAAAACAACCGTTCCCGAGCCGGAAACAACATTCGTCAGCCCACCGCTTGACGTGCCGACGAGTTTCAGCGTTGCGCCCGAGCCGAGCGAAATCCCGCCCGAGACGGTGCCGAGCACGCCGTTGCTAAGCGTTAAGCTCGCGCCGGAGGAAACCGTCAACGCGCCACGCACGGCGAGCGAACCGCCCGTTCCCATAAAAGTGTAGTCGCCACCCGTCACGTTCACCGCCTGTACTTCCTTCGCGCCGACAACGGAAACAGTTTTCGATGCCGTATCGCTCGCAACAAACGTTACCGTGTCGCCGTTGAGGAACGACGTTTTCTCGCCGTCGTTATTCGTCCAGTTGTCGCCCTTGTTGACCCAAACGGAGGAAGAATCCGTTCCCGCCCACGTCAGCGTTACCGCATCGCAACTATTGACGGCATAAGAAACCGTTACGCCGGAAGAACTTTTTTCCGCGTAGTATTGCCCAACGGTCAAATTGTCCGCAGAACTTACTGATTCGAGTGCTTTTCCGGTTCCCGCATCGGAAATCGCGTCCGTGCCGACCTTGAGCAAATCAAGACCGGAAGTAATTCCCGTAGAAGAAGAAAACGTGACGAGCTGCTTTGTGAGAGTTGTCGTGCCCGTCGATGTTCGGTTCGTAATACCGGAAGAAAGCGTATCGACTTCGCCCAAAAGCGTGATGCTCCCCGTTCC
>CAVEBA010000204.1:0-613 GCA_963613695.1 Sphaerochaetaceae bacterium | reverse complement strand
CACGTGCGAGCGGTATTCCCGTCCAAATTCAAATTTCCCGAAGTGATGTTGACCGTGCCCTTGGCGACAATATACCCGTCCTTAAACATACGGCTGCTATTCACCGTGGTCCACGAGGTGTTCAAAACGTTCCCCGCTTCGACTTGAATGCTGCCTGACCACTGCCCCATGGACGCCGTTACCGTATTCCCCGTTCCCGCGACCCAAATACCGCCACCGTCGGAAGTATCAACTTTGTTGCCGCTCGTTCCGCCGCTGACGGAGATTGTTTGCGAAGTCCCGTCAAAGTAGAGCAAGTAGCCGTATTCAATGTCGTTGGAGACAACGCGAGCGGGAGCGCTGTTCGTAGTGCTCCACGATGGGGTGCCGTTGAGGTTCGTTCCCGTGACCCAGTTAGACGCAGTCGAGAATGCTCCGGAAGAGGAGCCGACCCATTTGTAGGCGGCGTTGTCGGCGGAATACCAATTGATTTTTTTGTTCTCCGAGTCGTAAGAGCTAACATACGACGAAACCGCCCATGCGGGAACGGTGCTCATTGCCGCGGCGGCGATGAGTGAAGAGTAAAACAACGTTTTAGGTTTCATATTTAACTGTGGGGTTTATGGTTCAGAGT
>CAVEBA010000203.1:0-2398 GCA_963613695.1 Sphaerochaetaceae bacterium | reverse complement strand
GCGCCGTCGCATCGGGCGCGAAATGTATGACTACGCGCTGAATCCGCTCGTCGCCGGAATTTTCGCCGGCGATCCGGAGCAACTCGACGTGCGTTTCGCGTTCCCCAAAGTTTGGGCGCTCGAACAACGCTACGGCTCGCTCATTCGCGGCACGTTCCCGAACGCAAAAGCAAAACGCGCTTCCGAAATTTTCGAAAAAAAACGCACACTCTCGTTCCCGCAAGGCATGGAGACGCTCCCGCGCATGTTGCGCGCGTTGCTCGATCCGCGCCGCGTGCGCACGCATTCGGAGCTCACCGAAATCGTCCGCGAAAACAACGGCTGGCGCGCGCATTGGCGTTCCCGCACGGCGGTTTGCACGTTTTTCGAAGAAGATGAATTTTTCGACGAACTCTACATCGCAACGCCGCCGCGCACGTGGCACGAAATTCCCTTTCGCGATGACGCGTTGCAAAAAATTTTCGCAACCGTGCCGCAAATCACGACACCGCCCGTGACGATGTTCACGCTCGCGTTCCCGCGGGAACGCGTCGCACACCCGCTCGACGGATTCGGCATGCTCGTTCCCGAAAAAGAAAAACGAAAAATTCTCGGCACGCTGTTCACATCATCGCTGTTTCGCAATCGCGCGCCCGACGGATTCGTCACGCTCTCGACATATCTCGGCGGTTCGCGCCAACCGGAAATTGCGCGGCTTCCGAGCGATGCTCAGCGCGAAATCGTTTTGCGCGAATTGGGAGAATTGCTCGGCGCGAGCGGCGAACCCGTCTTCGAACAACGCGTCGAAAATCCCTTTGCGATTCCGCAATACAATCTCGGATACGAAAAATTTCTCTCCGCGCTCGACGCGCTCGAAAAAGCGTTCCCGCTACGCTTCGCAGGAAATTTTCGCGGCGGAATTTCCGTCGCGCAAACAATGAGCTCCGCACTTCGCGCCACGGGAACGCTGTAATTAAATTTTCATTACAGCGAAACGCGCACCGTTCTCCTTAGCGCACACTCGGCACGGCGTAGTGCGAATTTTTTCCGGCACCGAGTTTCACGAGCAAGCCTTTCCTCAGCATTTCCCGAAGAATCAAAATCGCGCTCGCCTGCGAAACTCCCAACGCGGATTCGACGTCCGCCCGCACGAGCGCGCCCCGTTCCCGCGCAAGCGCGACAAGCCGCCGTTCCCGCTCGGCAACTCGCGCCGCGTTCCCGTAGATTGCCGCGGCGGACGCTTCCCGCACTTCGCAAGGCGTTCCCGCAACACCGCCGTTCCCGCCGTGCGATTTCGAAAAATTCACGTTCGGCAACGTGATTTTGAATGCGTGTTCCGAGACTTCGATTTTCGGTTTCACGGCGTGTTCCGCGTAGCATTCGTTAATTTTCAAAATGCCCGTGCCGTAAGCTTCAATCAGTTTCAGCCGATAAAAAATGTTCGCGAGCCGCCGATTGCGCAGCACGGAAACGCCGAGCATAACATCGCCGAGCGAAGTTCCCCGCAACAATCCGCCGAAAGAAACAATTTCAATCCGATCATCAAAAATGCTGATCAGCGTCGGCGCGGGAACGGAATAATCCCGATGCACGAACGCGTTGAAAAGCGCTTCCCGCAACGCTTCTTCCGGATAATCCCGCGTGTCGATCCGGTAAAATCCGCTGAACTCCGCCCGCGTCGCGTTTGCCCGCTCGAGAATGTTCAGCGTTTCTTCCAACTGCGCAAGCAACGAACCCGTCGGTTCCCGCCGATCCCGAAAAACACTTTTCGTGCTCCCGTCAAATTCCGCAATTTTCACAACCGGAAAACATTGATCCGAAATCAACACGCCGAGATTGGAAAACATGCCGTCCGCGCCGACAAGCCCGAGCGTCCGCTGTTGCGCCGCGCCGAATTCCACGCCCTTTTTCCCGAAAATTTCTTCCGCTTTCGAAAAACTGAGCCGCTGTTCCAACGCCCGCGCGTCCTCGAAACAGTCGCCGCTCGTTTCCTTGATGAGCTCGAGAATTTCCGTTTCCGACGCGGGAACGCTCGCCGCGCCCTGCCGCACATAAACGCCCTCCGGTCGCACGCCTTTCCCGGCAAGATAATACGGCCGCGCCGTGCCCCGCCGCACCGTCAGCACGACGACGCTCTTCCCGCCGATGCTCTCGACCGCGCAATCCGTGAACCGCGTGAGATCCGGCGAAACCGCATCCCGCACAAGATTTCCGACCCGCAACGCCGTCGCTTCGGGCTCCGCCACACCCACGGCGTTCCCGTCATCGTCGATGCCGATGTAAATTTTCCCGCCGTCGCTGTTCGCGAACGCGACCGCCGTGTATTTAATCGCGTTCGTAAATTCCCGCTTAAACTCAATCTGCTTGCTTTCCGTCATGGCGCACCTCTTTCTGATAATTAGAATTATTAGAATAATAT
>CAVEBA010000202.1:0-2445 GCA_963613695.1 Sphaerochaetaceae bacterium | reverse complement strand
ACGGTGAAAATGACGTATGCCGTTCCCGCGGATTCGTCGCGCTTGATTTCGTAGGAAATAGCGGCGAAAGGATAATCCTTGCTCCGGTATTTTTCGCGAATTTTGCGCACGGCGCGCATGACGGCGGCTTCGTCGAGCGGCGCTCCCGCGATAAGCCCGGCGGCAACGCATTCTTCGGAAAGTCCGGAAAAAAACGAAGAAGTTTTTTCCGGAAGCTCGCCGAGCGAATCCTGCGATTCCCGCGGATCGTGAAATTCGGCGATGCTTCGGCGCACGTTCCCGCGAAGGTCGCCGGATTCGCCTGAAAACAGGCTTCCGCTTCCGATCGCCTTGTTCCCGCGAAAATAAACATCGGTGAGAATCGGGCGCAGAATGAGCGTTACTTTCGCGTCTACGGTCGCGCCGTCGGGATCGTAGGAAGGCTCGATTCCGACGTAGTCAAAAAGCCCGGTTTCGTAGAGCGCGCGAACGGATTCCGCGATGTCCGTGGACTGAAACGGTTTTCCCTCGGCGAGCGAAATGTGCGCGGCGGCAACGTCCGTTCCGACTTGTCGCGGTCCTTCGATTTCGTAAGTGATTTTGCGAACGGTCGGCGCGCCGGATTTTTTCGCCGGTGTCGTGGCGGAGACATTTGCGGAGCGTTCCCGCGCGGCGGTCGGCGACGGTTCCGTTCCCGCGTGCAACGCGACGGCGGCGGCGAGCAAAAACGTTCCCGTGAACGTTTTTTTTGAAAAGATGCGAAGTCCCGAAAAATTCATGGCGGTGTGTGTGTTAGGCGTCGGGCTCCTTGATGTGAAGTTCGGGTTCGGAGAACAGCGTGAGATCGCCGTTGAACACGAGCGAGATTTCCCCGATCGGACCGTTGCGCTGCTTGGCGATGATGAGCGTGCGCGGATAAACTTTTTCGATGCGGTTTTCCTCTTCCGTCGCCTTGTTCCCGCGGGCGCGGTCGATGAGCATCACGACGTCGGCGTCCTGTTCGATGGAGCCGGATTCGCGCAGATCGCTTACGCGCGGCGCGCGGTTTTCGTCTTCGGATTTACGATTGAGCTGGGCGAGCGCGATGATGGGAATTCCGAATTCTTTCGCCATTGCCTTGATGGAACGCGAAGCCTCGGCGATTTGCTGTTCGCGGGAAACGGAATTGTCCATGCCGTTGATCAGCTGCAAATAGTCGATCACGATCATGTCGAGTTTTTCGCGGGCGTGAAGCCGCCGCGCCTTTGCGCGCATTTCGGAAATTGTTTGCCCGCCGACATCGTCGATAAACAGTTTGCGGGATTTGAATTCCGTTCCCGCGGACGCCAATTTTTTGAGATCTTCGGACTTCGCGAACCCGCGCTGAACATTGCGCAACGAAACGCGGGAATGCGACGCGAGCAGGCGCAACACGAGATCCTGCGATGTCATTTCCAGAGAAAACATCAGCACCGTGTAGCCGTTCGGGCGGGAACGGTCAAAAAGCGCCGCTTCGATAAAGTTGAGCGCGATGGACGTTTTGCCCATACCGGGACGCGCGGCAACGACAATCATTTGCCCGGGGTGAAAACCGAAAGTCTGTTGATCGAGTTGCCGGAAGCCCGTCGGCACGCCCGTAATCGCGCCGCGGCTTTGCGCCATGCGCGAAATCATCGCAAGCGCATCTTCGAGCGGTCCGTTCGTTTGCCCGACGCGCTGTGCGCTTTCCTGAACGCGATCCTGCGAGATTTCGAGAAAACTTTTTTCGACGGAATTCAGCAGGCTGTCCAACGTGTCCGCCGCGTGATAAGCGGCTTCCACCGTGCGGCGGGAAGTCTCGATGAGCTTTCTGCGAAAATACGCATCGCGCACGATTTCGAGCCAATGCACGGCGTGCGCCGTCGTTTCCGTGCGCGCGGTGAGTTCGTTGACGTAGATGATTCCGCCCGCCGCTTCCAAGGTCGCGCGGGAACGCAATTCGTCGCAAAGCGTGATTTCGTCGATGCCTTTGTTGTTCGCGCTGAGCGAAAGCAACGCGTCAAAAATCAGCTGGTGCGCCGTGCCGAAAAAATATTCCGGACGCAGTTTTTTCTCGACGCAGGTGTTCAAAATGTCGCCGCCGCCGTCGATGATGATGGAAGCGAGCAAGCCCTGTTCGGCGTCGAGATTATGCGGCGGCACGCGACCTTCGGGAACGCTCGGCGCACTCACGGCGCGTCCGCGCGGAGAACCGTTCCCGCGCGACTTGGGCGCCGGCGCGGAAGAAGGCTCTGCATTTTCGAAAGACTCGGGCATGAAAGAAGCCGACAGTCTGCCGTTTTTTCCTCCGATAGACAACGGAAATGTAAAAAAAGTTGAAAAGGTCGCGAAGGTCGAGACGTTGAAAGCTTAAAGGAAAGTTTAGCCCACGGATGGACACCGAGAAACACGGATTTTTTTCTTGGTTAAATCTCCGTGTCCCCGTGTCTCCGTGAGAGAAAACAAGCC
>CAVEBA010000201.1:0-2463 GCA_963613695.1 Sphaerochaetaceae bacterium | reverse complement strand
GCCGGGCCTGAATCGTCTCGACTACGACAACGGCTATTGGCCGAAAAAAATCACGACCGTCTCGGACGCAGATTTGCTCGCGTGGATTGAGGCGCGAATCTGGCTTGTGCCGCTGTATCCGCGACGCGCGGAATACGATGTGTTCGCGGAAACGCATGTTACGGCGGAGAACGCGCGGGCGCTTGCGATGACAACAGATGCGGCGTGGGCGGCGATTTTGGCGCGCGACGCATCCGCGTGGGGCGCGGCAACGACGGCTTCGCTCGAAGCGCAGCTTGCGATGTTCCCGAACATGGCACCGCCGGACGTGCGCGAAATCATCGCAAAATACGCACCGATTTCTCTCGGACACAAAATTTCCGGCGCTGGTGGCGGAGGCTATCTGATTCTGATATCGGAAACACCGATAGAAAACGCATTGAAAGTGAGGATCCGGAGATGAAGGACGAAAAATTTCAGCCACGAATTGCACGAATTACACGAATTTTTTAATATGAGTACCGAAACGCCATCCGTGGATTTTTCAAAAAAAATGAAACCGGAAAGTCGAGAGCTGATTTACAAAGAGGAATCCCGCGCAATTATCGGTGCGGCGATGCGACTCCATTCTGCGCTCGGGAACGGCTTCCTCGAATCCGTTTATCAGGAAGGATTGGCGATTGCGTTTCGAAAATTTGACGTCCCGTTCGAAGCGCAAAAAGAGCTGCGAATTGAGCTTTGGGGCGAGACGTTGAGCAAAACATATTTCGCGGATTTCGTCTGCTTCGGGAACATCATCGTCGAAATAAAGGCGTTGCAAAAACTGTCCGGAGCAGAGGAAGCGCAGGTGCTCAATTATTTGAAAGCAACAGGCTTTCGGCTTGGACTTCTTCTCAACTTTGGTGCTCCGAGCATGGAGTTCAAACGCATTGTGCTGTAAACCCGAAAAATTTCAATCCACGAATTGCACGAATTACACGAATTTTTGATATTAGCGACGAAACACAATCCGTGAAATCGGTGAAATCCGTGGATTTTTCAAAAAAATGACCTCCGAAAAATTTCAGCCGCAGATTGCACGGATGAACGCAGATGTTTCCTCCGCGGGAACGCATCTGTGCACATCTGCGACATCTGCGGCAAAAGAAGAAAACGCGCTACGCGAGGAATTGCGTGACTTTTCAGTTGTCGCAAAATTTGCGACAGTTCAATGTGAGGGCACCCGTACGACCATTCCCGCCGTAATTTCCCGTCTGCCGAAAGGACCCGCAAAATGAACCCCGAAAAAATTCAGCCGCAGATTGCACGGATGAACGCAGATGTTCCCTCCGCGGGAACGCATCTGTGCCCATCTGCGACATCTGTGGCAAAAGAAGAAAACACTCCGAAGGTTTCGGTGATCGTTCCCGTGTACAAGGTGGAAAAATATCTGCCCGAGTGCATCGAGAGCGTGCTCGCGCAGACGTTCCCGGACTTCGAATTGATTCTCGTGGACGACGGCTCGCCGGACAATTCCGGAAAAATCTGCGACGACTACGCGAAAAAAGACTCCCGAATCCGCGTTTTTCACAAAGAAAACGGCGGCGTAACATCTGCGCGTCGGCTCGGCGTGGAGCGTTCCCGCGCGGAATGGATTACGTTTGTCGATTCCGATGACAAACTTTTCCCGAACGCGTTGCGCGATTTGCTGGACGCCGCCGCCGAGCATCCCGATGCGGATTTGGCGGAAGCTGAAATGACACGCGACGAAACCGCATTTCTTTCTTCTCCAACCGGACCGGGGAGCCAAAGCGTTTTGTGCGCTACCGGGCTTGAGTATGCCATTGAAGTTGCTTCGCACAAAATGATTTGGCTCCCCGGTCCGTTTGCGAAAATCATACGCAAAAGCGTATTGGTTTCCGCAAACGCACTCGATGTTCCCGCGTGGATAAATTTCGGCGAAGACCTAATGATGTGCATTCGGCTCGCTCTGCGGACACGTAAAACCGTGCGCGTCCCCGCGACAATCTATTTTTATCGGAGCAATCAGACCGGCGCGTGTGCAACTATTCGGCGGACAGCAAAATATTACGCAGACTGGTTGGCGGAATGCGAACGCACGCTCCCCGGCGGGATCGACGGCGCGTGGGGCGATGTCTGGCGAGCAGTCGCACGTCCCTATTTTATCGGCATGTTTCTCATCTGCGGAGACTGGAATCCGCGCGGTCCCTACATGCGCAAAATCGTTCGCGAGCTCTCGCGGCGTTCCCGCAAATATTCTGCGGGAACGCGTCTCTGCCTCGTCGCGGCGAAGTTGCCGCCTCTTCTCCAACCGCTCGCGCGCGCAATGCTCGCGCAGCTGCTCCGCACAAAAATCAACGCTCTCAAAAAATGAACATCCTTTTTTTATACGGCTCGGCGATTAATCCCGAACGCGGCGGAGTGCAACGCGTGACGGCGGTGCTTGCGGATGAGTTCGCTCGCCGCGGGAACGGCGTATTTTAC
>CAVEBA010000200.1:0-2552 GCA_963613695.1 Sphaerochaetaceae bacterium | reverse complement strand
TTAGAAGGTTGAGGAGTTTAGGAGTATCGTGCGGATTTTTGCCGTAGGCAAAAATAAGGTGAGCGTTATTCACTATTCACTGTTAATTATTCACTGAAAAAAGGCGGGAACGCCAATTCAACGTTCCCGCCTTTTTTCGCCGGACTGCCGACCTCAAAGTTTCTTGCAAAAGCGCGCGATGCGCTCAAGACCTTTGAGAATCGTTTCGTCGGAAGTTGCGTAGCTGAGACGCATGTAGCCCTCGGCGCCGAACGCGAATCCGGGAACGACCGCGACGAGCTCGTCCTCGAGAAGTTTCGCCGCGAAATCCGTGGAGCTCAATCCGAACGATTTGATGTTCGGGAACAGGTAAAATGCGCCCTGCGAGCGATAGCAGGAAATTCCCGGGATCGCGTTCAGCCCGTCGCAAAGCAGTTTGCGGCGGCGATCGAAGACGGCGAGCATTTCCGCCACGGCGGCTTTTGCTTTTTCCGGTTGCTCATAAACGGCGAGCGCGCCGAACTGCGCAAACGTCGTGCAGTTCGAAGACATTTGGCTTTGCAGCCCGGAAATTGCTTTCGCAATCGGCGCGGGAGCGACGATTGTTCCGAGACGCCAGCCCGTCATCGCGTAAGTTTTTGCAAAACCGGACGCCGTGATAACGAGCTCCGAAGCGCGTTCGGAGAACGTTGCCGGGTGGCTCGCGGAAACGCCGTCGTAAGTCAAATGAGCGTAGATTTCGTCGGAAAGCACGTAAATTCCGTGTTCGACGGCGACGGCGATGAGCGCTTCGAGCTCTTCGCGGGAATAGACGGCGCCCGTCGGATTTGACGGGGACGTAAGGATGATGAGACGCGTTTTCGGCGTGATTGCCGCGCGAAGCTGTTCGGCGGTGATTTTGAAGCCGGCGGAATCTTCCGCGAGCACGAATTTCGGCACGCCGCCGGCGAGCTTGACCATTTCCGGATAGCTTACCCAATACGGCGCGGGAATGACGACTTCGTCGCCGGGGCTGACCGTTGCCATCACGGCGAGGTAGCAGGACATTTTTCCGCCGGGGCTGAGCACGACGTTCGTTTCCGTCAGATTGCGGAATCCGCGCGCCGTGTAATCGGCGGCGATTGCCTTGCGCAAGGGCAAAATTCCGGGCGTGGGCACGTATTTCGTTTTGCCTTCGGCGAGTGCTTTTGCGCACGCGTCCTTGATAAATTGCGGCGTGTCGAAATCCGGTTCGCCGGCGCCGAACCCGCAAACGTCTTTGCCTTCGGCTTTGAGTGCTTTTGCCTTAGCGTCAACCGCCAGCGTAGGCGACGGCGAGATGTTTCTTGCCCAAGTGGAAAGGAACGGATTGGTGTTGCTCATTTTCGTATTTAGATGCTGAATGCGGGAACGGAGGCTACTCTCTCGGCCCGTTCCCGTAAAGCGAAAAACGGCAACGGGAACGCGCATCGGCGAATCAAAATCTGCGGCGGGAACGCGCTTTGCCGCGAAACGCGTTTGACGTTCCCGCGGAAACGAATATCTTCTCAAATCACTTTCCCTTTAATTTTTTTTCAGCTAAATATCAACAGAAAGACTTATTGTGTCCATACGCAACGACATCAAAAAAGTGATGATTATCGGGTCGGGTCCGATCGTGATCGGGCAAGCCTGCGAATTCGACTATTCCGGAACTCAAGCGTGCAAGGCGCTTCGCGAATGCGGTTATGAAATCGTGCTCGTCAATTCGAATCCGGCGACGATTATGACGGATCCCGCCGTTGCCGACGTTACCTACATCGAGCCGCTCAACGAAGAACGTCTCGAACAAATTATCGCCAAGGAGCGCCCGGACGCGCTTTTGCCGAATCTCGGCGGGCAAACCGGGCTGAATCTCGCAATCGAGCTGAACAAAAAAGGGATTTTGGACAAATACGGCGTAAAGGTCATCGGCGTAAATCTTGAAGCAATCGAGCGCGGCGAAGACCGCCTCATTTTCAAGGAAACGATGGCGAAAATCGGGATCGACATGCCGCGCAGCGATATCGCGTATTCGCTCGACGAAGCGGTGGAAATTTCCGGGCGGCTCGGGTTCCCGTTAGTCGTGCGTCCGGCTTACACGATGGGCGGCGCCGGCGGCGGGCTCGTGTATAACATGGACGAGCTGAAAACTATCGTCGCGCGCGGATTGCAGGCGTCGATGACGCATCAGTGCCTTATCGAAGAATCCATTTTGGGCTGGGAAGAACTCGAAGTCGAAGTCGTGCGCGACGCGACGGGAGCGCTTATTTCCGTGTGCTTTATCGAAAACGTCGATCCCGTCGGCGTGCACACGGGCGACAGTTTCTGCACGGCGCCGATGATGACCGTTCCCGCGGACGTGCAGGAAGATTTGCAGAAAAAAGCGTGGAAAATCATCGACACGATCGGCGTCATCGGCGGCACGAACGTGCAGTTTGCGCGCAATCCGAAAGACGGACGCGTCGTCATCATCGAAATCAATCCGCGCACGTCGCGCTCGTCCGCACTCGCGTCGAAAGCAACGGGCTTCCCGATTGCGCTCATTTCCGCGAAGCTCGCGAGCGGGCTTACGC
>CAVEBA010000199.1:0-2556 GCA_963613695.1 Sphaerochaetaceae bacterium | reverse complement strand
ACTCTCGGCAGATGCGCCGCCGCGAGTTTGGGCGAATCCATGATTCCTGCGTAGTGGTATTCCGGATCCGACTGGAAATACGGATCCCATTTTACTTCTTCGGAGAAAACGACTTTGCCGTCGATCAGCGCGGCGCATTTGCGGTCGCTCCCGCCGAGGTCGAACCCGATGCGGCAACCGTCGAGATTGCGCCCGAGCGGCAGGTGCGAAGCGGCTTCTTTCGGCAAGCCGGCTTCATCGACAACGAGAATTTCGAGGTCTTCGCCGAAAAGTTGTTTCACGAAGCCGACGTCGAACTCGCGCTCGCCGCCCTTGCAGTAGCATTTTTTGAGCATCGCGGCGATCGGTTCCGCGTATTTGCCGCAAATATAAACTTTCGTGCCGCCGCGCGCCCAAAGCAAAAACTTCACGAGGCGTTCGACGTAGGTTTTATTTTCGGCAGAAAATTCCGGTGTGCACGGCAGGCAGACCGTGCGGAAAACGGACGCGGTGCCGTCCGGACGCGCAAGCCCGATTGCGAGCGGTGCCGAGCCCGGCGTTGCCGCGGCGAGTTTGCGGTATTCGCGGTTCCACAGCACGGCGGGAACGAACGCGGGATCGATTTCGGGAACGAATTTGGGAGAAGTTTTGATCATGGGGAAAAATATTTGCAGGGTTAAAAATTTTTGGTGAAAACGGAATAGAGAATAAAGAATAGTGCGCTATCCGTTATTCTCTATTCCGTGATGACTGATTTCAGAGTTTCGCGGCGGCGGCTTTGTCGAGGACGAAGACGCAGTTGTCGTGATTCTGCAACCAGCTTGCCGGGCAGTTTTCGCTCGGAGCATCGCAAACGGAGCGGCGAATGATGTCCGCCTTGTTGTCGCCCCACGCGAGGAGAATGATTTTCTTGGATTCGAGAATCGTGCCGACGCCCATCGTAACGGCGGAGGTCGGGACTTCGTCGATTTTCCCGTGGAAGAAAAGACGTGCGTTGTCCTTGATCGTCAGCTCGTCGAGTTTGACCTGATGCGTGCGGGTGTCCGCGGCGCAGGGCGGTTCGTTGAAGCCGATGTGCCCCGTGCGACCGATCCCGAGAATCTGAATGTCGATCCCGCCGGCAGCCTTGATGTCGGCATCGTATTTCGCGCACATTTCGGCGACTTTGTCCGCGGGAACGGTGCCGTCCGGAACGTGAGTTTTCGCCTTGTCGATATCGACGTGGTCGAAAAGCTCCGTGTTCATGAAGTAGCGGTAGCTTTGGTCGTGCGTTCCCGGCAACCCGTAGTATTCATCGAGGTTGAAGCTGGTGACGTTCTTGAAGCTCAATCCTTCTTCCTTGTGCAGGCGAATGAGCTCTTTGTAGAGAACGACCGGCGTCGAACCCGTGGCGAGACCGAGCACGGCTTCCTTGCCTTCCGCCGCGCGGGCGCGAATGAGAGCCGCGATTTCCGCAGCGACTTCCTTGACGGCTTCCTCCTTGGTGTCGGAAACCTTAACGACGATTTTGGATTTACTCATAGCGGTAATTCTTTAAGAAAAAAAATGAGGTACGTAAGAGTCCCAGATTCTACGTGCGCTCGCGGGAACGGTCAAGAAATCTTGTCTCCCGCTCCCGCGGAAAACGGCTTAGCCCACGGATAAACACCGAGAAACACGGATTTTTTTTCTTGATATTCTTGGGGGCGGAGACGTCCACGTCTCCGCATTTTGATTTTTTTGCCTGCGGCAAAAAAGAAGTATGTCCAAGCGTCGAAGACGCGTCCCTTTTAGAAACCCCAGACGGAAGTCTGGGGTAGAATCCGAAAGACGAGTAAGCCCTGTAAGGGCGACCGTATTGTGTGTGCGTCGAATCTGCGCCGGTGCAGGGTCGCCTCTACGAGGCTTGATATTTTTTTCGAGCGTTGCCCCGGGCTCCCGCCCGGGGTTTCTACATGGGCAGTCCCTACGGGACTTTTAGTTTCTTGAAAAAGGATTTCAATGCGGAGACGTGGACGTCTCCGCCCCCAATTTTCGCAGTAACTCCTCTCCCGCGGAGCGGGAATCAACAGGCGCGGAGCGCCGAATCAACTCCTCAACTCCTAAACCTTTTCAACTCCTCAACTTCTTTTGCCTTAGCGCTTCGAAAAGGCAAACGGACGCGGCAACGGAAACGTTGAGAGAATCTGCGGCGCCGAGCTGCGGGATCGCGACGGGAACGACGCGCGCATCGGCGTTTTTTTCTCCCAGCCAAAAATCCGAAAGCCCGGTCGCCTCGGTGCCCATGAGCACGGCGGCGGGAACGCGAAAATCGCAATCCCAGTAAATTTTTTCGGCGGCGGGAGCGGTCGCAAAAATCGTCACGCCGTGCGCGAAAAGCCAATCGCGCACTTCGCGCGCGGGAGCGACGGCAATCGGCACGGAAAAAAGCGTGCCCTGCGAAGCGCGAATCGCGTTCGGATTATAAACGTCCGTTCCCGCGTCCCCGCAACAAATGAGCGCGGTGCAACCGGCGGAATCGGCAACGCGGGCGAGCGCACCGAGATTGCCGGGTTTTTCGACGGATTCGGCGACGAGGAAAAGCGGCGCCGCGCCGCC
>CAVEBA010000198.1:449-2582 GCA_963613695.1 Sphaerochaetaceae bacterium | reverse complement strand
GGAGTAGCGTGCGGATTTTTGCCGTAGGCAAAAATGAAGTAATAACTCTCCCGCGGAGCGGGAATCAACAGGCGCGAAGCGCCGACTCAACTCCTCAACTCATCAACTTTTTTTTTCAACTCCTCAACTTTTCCTCAGCCGCCGTTAAAAAACTCTTGCCGATTGCGAGGAAAAGAGTATCGTAGTTCCCCGTTGTTCTTTTCCGTTCAGCAGTTGGGCGTGGTAGCCAAGTGGGAAGGCCGAGGTCTGCAAAATCTCTATGAGTCGGTTCGATTCCGACCCACGCCTCCAAGAATTTCTTCCCAATCCAAGCAATAGTCCGTATTTATTACGGACGGCCTCCGACGAGTTTCCTCCTTTCTTCTCGTCGGAGGCTTTTTGTTTTTTCTGCCGTAGGCGGGAACGGGAACGCGTTTGACAGTGCAGGGCGCCGCGAACATAATCTTTTCGCATGAAAAGCATTCCCCGTCTTTCTTCCTTTTGCACCGTGTGTGCGTTGTCCGCGTTCGGCGTAACCGCGTGGGGCGCGCAGGGCGTTCCCGCGAACGGAAAACCGCTCAACATCATTTACATCATGAGCGACGACCACGCCGTGCAGGCGATTTCCGCTTACGGGCATCCGGTTTCGAAGCTCGCGCCGACGCCGAACATCGACCGCATTGCGAACAACGGCGCGTTGCTCATGCGCAACTACTGCGCGAACTCCATTTCCGGACCTTCCCGCGCGTGCATTCTCACGGGCAAGCATTCTCACGCGAACGGCTACATGAGCAACGAATGGGGCTCGTTTGACAACCGGCAAAACAATGTCGCAAAAGTTTTTCACGCCAACGGTTACCAGACCGGCATCGTCGGCAAACTCCATCTGCCGAGCGATCCGACCGGGTTCGACTGGTGGCAGGTTTTCATCGGGCAGGGCGAATACGTCAATCCCTACATGATTTGCGGGGACATCAACGGACGGCTCAAGGGCGCCGCCGGACAAATCGTCGCCGAGGGTTATTCCACGGAAATCGTTACCGACCGCGCCATCGATTGGCTCGAAAACAAGCGCGATAAGGCAAAACCGTTTTTCTTTATGGTGCATTACAAGGCGCCGCATCGAAACTGGATTCCCAAAGAAAAATACTACAATCTCTTCGACAAGGTTACGTTCCCGGAACCGTCCAATTTCTTCGATGACTACGAGGGGCGCGCCGCCGCAAAGGCGCAGGACATGTCGATACTTTGGACGATGCGCTGGGCGGCGGACTTGAAGCTGTTCCCGTCGCGCGACAAGCACACGTTCCCGCGGTGGATGTTCCCGACGCGGATGTCCGACGAACAAATCGCAAAATACATCGACGCCTATGTCGAAAAAAATAACGCGTTTTTCGACGCCGGAATTTGCACGCAGGCAGAATGGAACGAATGGCGAAATCACCGCAACGACGAAGCATGGCTCGCCGCAAATCGCGATAAGCTCCGCCGGTTCCAAAGCTGGGCGTATCAGCGCTACATGCAGGATTACCTCGCAACGATTCGCGGCGTGGACGACGGCGTGGGCGAGCTCCTCGATTATCTGAAAAAGAGCGGCTTGGACGAAAATACCGTCGTTTGCTACGCCTCCGACCAAGGATTTTATCTCGGCGAACACGGCTGGTTCGACAAACGTTTCATGTATGAAGAATCTTTCCGTATGCCGATGATGATGGCAGGGCCCGGAATCGTGAAGGGCAACAAAATCAATCAGCTGACGCAAAATATCGACTTTGCGCCGACGTTTCTCGACTTGTGCGGCGTCGCCGTTCCCGAGGAAATGCAGGGCGAATCTTTCAAAAAACTGCTCGAAAGCGACAAAACCGTTCCCGGCTGGCGCGATTCGCTTTATTACAATTACTACGAATATCCGGCGGAACACAGCGTGCGCCGGCATTGCGGTGTCAACTACCGCAACGACGACGGTTCGGAAGACTGGAAACTCATTCATTTCTACAAAGAAGACGAATGGGAACTCTACAATCTGAACGCCGATCCGACGGAAATGCGCAACATTTACGGCGAGCCGGGCACCGAAGAAATCACCGCCAAGCTCAAAGCAAAACTTAAGGAACTGCAGAAAAAATACCGCGTTCCCGAAGAATATCTGAAACC
>CAVEBA010000198.1:0-394 GCA_963613695.1 Sphaerochaetaceae bacterium | reverse complement strand
ATCTGAAAGCGGGCGTGCCGCACCGAAACGACGACAAAGTCGAACTCCAGCCGCCGCTGAAATAAAATTTCGCGATTTTAGCGAAACCGCAAAAGGGCGCGAAAGGCACCACGGCGTGTTTTTCGCGTCCTTTGTTTTTATCCGAACCGCGAAAAAAATTCTGCGGGAACGACGAATTCCGCGGCAAGATATTCGTTTTTCTATGAAGCTCCGCAGGGAAGAAGCCGTCTTTTTTTACTACGGCAAAAATTAGACATAATATTTATTGTGCGAACAAAGAGCCGAATTTACCAAAGAGACGTTTTCCGGTCGTTGCAATGTAATTCTCTCTGACGGCAGCGTGATTTTGCGGACAAAAAAAGCGTTCCCGCGCGGGAACGCTGAAGAACGAGAC
>CAVEBA010000197.1:0-2620 GCA_963613695.1 Sphaerochaetaceae bacterium | reverse complement strand
CCGAAAGACGGGCGCGTCGTCATCATCGAAATCAATCCGCGCACGTCGCGCTCGTCCGCGCTCGCGTCGAAAGCGACGGGCTTCCCGATTGCGCTCATTTCCGCGAAGCTCGCGAGCGGGCTTACGCTCTCGGAAATTCCGTATTGGCGCGACGGCACGCTCGACAAATACACGCCGTCGGGCGACTACGTCGTCGTAAAATTTGCGCGTTGGGCATTTGAAAAATTCAAAGGCGTTCAGGACAAACTCGGCACGCAGATGAAAGCGGTCGGCGAAGTCATGAGCATCGGCAAAAATTACAAGGAAGCGTTCCAGAAAGCGATTCGTTCGCTCGAAAACGGGCGCATGGGGCTCGGCTTTGCCAAGGATTTTCACGAAAAATCCAAGAATGAATTGCTCGCGATGTTGCAGGACGCGACGAGCGAACGGCATTTTCTCATTTACGAAGCGTTGCGCAAGGGCGCGAGCGTCGAAGAAGTGCAGGCGAAAACGCTCATGCATCGTTGGTTCATCGAGCAGTCGAAAGAGCTCGTCGAGCTCGAAGAAGAATTGCTCGCGAAGAGCAAAGGCGCCGTTCCCGCGGACGCGTTGCTGATTCGCGCGAAGAAAGACGGTTTCGCGGACGCGTATTTGGCGAAAATTCTCGGCGTTCCCGAAAAAGCGATTCGCGAACGCCGCATCGCGCTCGGCGTTGTCGAACGCTGGGAACCCGTTCCCGTCAGCGGCGTTGAAAACGCGTGCTACTACTATTCGACTTACGCGGAAAGCGTTCCCGCGACCGCGCTCCCGCCGAGCACGAAAAAGAAAGTCATGGTGCTCGGCGGCGGCCCGAACCGCATCGGGCAAGGCATCGAGTTTGACTACTGCTGCTGCCACGCGGCGATGGCGTTGCGCCGTCTCGGCTACGAAACAATCATGGTCAACTGCAATCCGGAAACGGTTTCCACGGACTACGATACTTCGGACAAACTTTATTTCGAACCGCTCACGCTCGAAGACGTTCTCGCGATTTACGAACACGAAAAACCCGAGGGCGTCATCGTGCAATTCGGCGGGCAAACGCCGCTCAACCTTGCGCGCAAACTCGCCGAAGCCGGCGTGAAAATTCTCGGAACGAGCATCGATACAATCGACACCGCCGAAGACCGCGATCTTTTCCGCAAAATGATGGCGAAACTCGAAATTCCGATGCCGGAAGCCGGAATGGCAATCAACATCGACGAAGCGCTCGCAATCGCGCACGATGTCGGCTATCCCGTCATGATTCGTCCGTCGTTCGTGCTCGGCGGGCGCGGAATGGAAGTCGTGTATGACGACGATGCCCTGCGCGAATACGTGAGCAAGGCAATCGGCGTTACCGAAGACGCGCCGTTGCTCATCGACCGTTTCCTGCAAAACGCGCTCGAATGCGAATGCGATGCGCTCTGCGACGGGAACGACGTTTTCATTCCCTCGGTCATGGAACACATCGAGCTCGCCGGCATTCACTCCGGCGACTCGGCGTGCGTCATTCCGCCCGTGCACATTCCCGCGAAGCAATACGCCGACATCGTCGATTACACGCGAAAAATCGCGCACGAGCTGAAAGTCGTCGGGCTGATGAACATGCAATACGCGATTGAAAAAGGAAAAGTTTACGTCATCGAAGCGAACCCGCGCGCATCGCGCACCGTGCCGCTCGTTTCCAAAGTTTGCAATATTCAAATGGCGGGAGCGGCGACGGAATTGATGATGGGCAAAAAACTCAGCGAGCTGAACCTGAAACCGTTTGTCGCGGGAACGCACTACGGCGTAAAGGAAGCGGTTTTGCCTTTCGACAAATTCCCGGAAGTCGATCCCGTGCTCGGACCGGAAATGCGCTCCACGGGCGAAGTGCTCGGCATCGCGCCGGATTTCGGCACCGCGTTTTACAAGGCGCAGGAAGCCGCGGGAACGATTCTCCCGACCGGCGGCACCGTCCTCGTCACCATTGCCGAAAAGAACGAACAGGCGCTCGAAATCGGTCGCGGATTCGCCGCGCTCGGATTCAAAATCAAGGCAACTGCGGGAACGTTCGATTTTTACACGAAAAACGGAATTCCCTGCGAGCAAATCAAAAAACAGCACGAGGGACGCCCGAACATCGTGGACGGAATCGTGAACCGCGAAATCGCGCTCATCGTGAACACGCCGGCGGGAAAACGCTCCGTAATCGACGATTCCTACATTCGCAAAAACGCCATCAAGTTGCGCGTGCCGTATTTCACGACGCTCGCGGCGGCGGCGGCAACGGTGCAAGGCATCGCGGCAGTCAAGGCGGGCGCAGTGGACGTCGAATCGCTCCAATCCCACCACGCGAAACTCGCGAAAGCCTAAGCGGACGTTTTAACTGATAGTTGATAACTGATAGCTGATAACTTTTTCGCGGATTTTTGCCTTCGGCAAAAATTCGGTGAGCGTTATTCACTATTCACTAAAAAAAACGCTCGCTTTCGCCCCTACAGGCTCAATGTTTTTTTCCCCAACTTCGTAGGGCGTTGCCCTACGCTATTGCTTGCCGCGCCGTTGGCGCTTTTTAGTTTCCTAAAAATGGATTTCGATGCGGAGACGTGGACGTCTCCGCCCCCAAGAAAACAATCCC
>CAVEBA010000196.1:0-2628 GCA_963613695.1 Sphaerochaetaceae bacterium | reverse complement strand
GAAGAACCGCAGACGCGACTCGAAACCGTCGACGCGATGACGGAAACGCTTTCGACCGTTCGCGACAAACAAACCGCCGACGCCGCCGCAGAAAAATTCTCCGCGCTCGTCAAAACGCTCGAAAAATTCGATCCCGTTCCCGCCGAGGACGCCGCGCGCGCGGAAGAAGCGCTCAGCAATCTCGCCGCGCAATTCGTGCGCATCGGCAAGGAAAAATATTTTGAATCCGACGCGCTGAAACGCTCGCTCGGCAATCCCGAAAACGAACCCGAAAAATAACGCGTTCCCGCCAACACGTTTCGAAATTCACGATTCTTCAAAAAAAATGGCACTCGAAAAAATCACCTCCGTTTCCGGCGTTCCCGCATTCGTCGCGGGTGACGACATCGACACCGACCGCATCATTCCCGCGCGTTTTCTCAAAAGCATCACTTTCGACGGCTTGGGCGAATTCGCCTTTTACGACGAACGCAAAAACGCCGACGGCTCGGACAAACCGCACCCGCTCAACGCGCTCCCGAACGCGAAAATTCTCGTGACGGGAATGAATTTCGGTTGCGGCAGTTCCCGCGAACACGCACCGCAAGCGCTTTGGCGACGCGGCATTCGCGCAATCGTCGCAGGAAGTTTCGCCGAAATCTTTTTCGGCAACGCGACCACGCTCGGCATCGCCTGCGTTTCCGCAACGCGCGAAAATCTCGCCAAGCTCGAAGCGCAAATCGCCGCGCATCCCGGCGAAGAAATTTCCGTGGACGTCGAAAATCTTCAAGTGCGTTTCGGAAACGAAAGCGTTCCCGTGACGATTCCCGAAACCGTTCGCAAAGCGTTGCTCGACGGGCGCTGGGATCCCATCGCCGATTTGCTCGAAAACGCAGAAAAAATTGACGCGCTCGCCGCGTCGTTGCCCTAAACGTTCCCGCCGTTATGATTGTTTCGCTTTCCGGAAAACTTATCGAAGCCGCGATTTTCCGCGTCGTCATCGAATGCGCCGGCGTCGGCTACGAAGTGAACGTTCCCGTCTCCACCGCGGAAAAACTTCCGCGCATCGGCGAAAACGTTCGCCTTTTCACGCTTCACGCATTTCGCGAGGACGGGCAGGCGCTCTACGGTTTTCACAGCGCCGAAGAACGGGATTTTTTCAAACTGCTCGTCGAAAAAGTCAGCGGGATCGGTCCCGGAACCGCACTCAAAATTTTCTCGCGGCTTTCGCTTCCGGTGCTGCAAAACGCAATTCGTAGCGGCGATGTCGCCCTGCTCTCGCAATGCCCGGGCATCGGAAAAAAAACCGCAGAACGCCTCGTTGTCGAACTGCGCGACAAAGTTTCCGTCGGCGGGAACGCACATTCCGCCGCCGACAAAAAAGGCACCGCGACGAACGACGTTCCCGCGAACGCCGATGCCGTGAACACGCAGTCCGATGCCGTCGCCGCGCTGATGTCGCTCGGATTCAAACTCGCCGATGCGGACAAAGCCGTGCGCGCCGCCGTCGGCAAAGCAGGCGCCGATGCGTCTGTCGAAACGCTGATTCGCATCGCTCTCGGGAACTGAGTTTTTTTCAAAAAAAATTATGCAAAAAGAAAAAGCGCTTCGGAGCTTTCGTCAACCGCCGCTCAATCTGAACTGCGCACAGGCAATCGCACATGGATTCGACCGCGATGACCTCGTCGCCGAAATGGCAAACTGCGGGAGCGGACGCGCGCCCGGCGGGCTTTGCGGCGCCCTTTACTGCGCAATGCGACTCGGCGAAAACTCCGCCGAAAACATCGCCGCAGATTTTGAGAAAAAACTCGGCTACCGAAACTGCTCGCAGTTAAAACGCGACGGACACATTTCCTGCCGGGAATGCGTTGCAACCGCCGCAGAAATCCTCGCCGAAAAAATTTCTTAAAAACGGTTTGACATCGCGTAAAAAAAAGAGCTTAATCTTCCTTACATTTTCGATTGCCCAGTAGCTCAGCGGAAGAGCAGTTGACTGTTAATCAATTGGTCGTAGGTTCGATCCCTACCTGGGCAGCCATTTTGAAATCCTGCGTTTTTCGCAGGATTTTTTTTGCGTTCCCGCGCCCCCGAAAAAAATCTTTGACGAAGCAATGAAATAAAAGGAAAATTCGCGCTTTCGCATCATCAAAACACGAACATAATGGCTGACGGTCTTATCGAATTAGAAGGCAAAATCATCGCGGTTCTCCCCGGAACAATGTTCCGCATCGAGCTGCCCAATAAGCATGTCGTTCTCGGACACATCTCCGGGAAACTTCGAAAAAACTTTATCAAAATTTTCGTCGGCGACACCGTGCGCGTCGAAATGGATCCGAAAGATTTGACGCAGGCGCGCATCACCTACCGCCTCCGCAACGCCTCGCCCGCCGTGCAACAGATGCAGTCGCAACTGCACAGCGCAAGCAACGCACGCAGACGGTAAAAATAACGGATAACTTTCCCGCGCGGATTTTTGCCGCAGGCAAAAACTGTTGAGGAGTTGAAAAGGTTTAGAAGTTTAGGAGTAGCGTGCTGATTTTTGCCGAAGGCAAAAATGAAGCAAAAACTCTCCCGAGGAGCGGGAATCAACAGGTGCAACGCGCCGAATCAACTCCTCAACTCCTCAACTTTTTTCGCGGGAACGCGAAA
>CAVEBA010000195.1:0-2654 GCA_963613695.1 Sphaerochaetaceae bacterium | reverse complement strand
TTTCGAGGTCGCGCATTTCGCCGACGAGAATGATGTCCGGGTCTTGGCGGAGCGCACTACGAATTGCTTCCGCAAACGAGGGAACGTCGCGCCCGAGTTCGCGTTGCGTAACGACCGAGCGCTGATGATCGTGAAAATATTCAATCGGATCTTCGATCGTGATGATGTGTTTTTCTTCGTTGCGGTTGATCCAATTGAGCATCGAGGCGAGCGTTGTCGTTTTACCGGACCCCGTCGGTCCCGTGACGAGAATAAGTCCGCGCTGGCGTTGCAGAAGCGCCTTTACCTTGTCGGAAAGCCCGAGCTGTTCGAGCTCAAACATTTTGTTCGGAATTTGGCGAAGCACGATCCCGTAGCCGTTGGCATCGCCGTTCCCGTGGCGCGCCTTGAAAATGCTGACGCGGAAACGCGCCTTCCCCTCGAAGGAAAAACCGAAATCGCAGCCGCCTTTTTCTTGAAGTCGCTCCATGTGGTGCGGCGGCGTGATTTCTTTCACCATCGCTTCCGTCTCTTCGGCGGTCAACGCGGGACCGTCCACCGGAAGCATCGCGCCGGAAATGCGAAGCACGGGCGCTTGATCGATGTGAATATGAAGGTCGCTCGCGTTCTCGCTGACGACGAGTTCCAACAAGTCTTTCAATGTGTAATTCATCTGCGAAAAAAATATTTGTTTGAAAAAAAGCGTTCCCGCGCCGTTGTCATTCGACCTCGATGGTCGTGGAAAGCACTTCCTCGACCGTTGTGATTCCCGCCGCGATTTTGCGAATGCCGTCCTCGCGCATCGTGCGCATCCCGAGTTCCCGCACCTTGCGGCGCAAATCGACGAGCGAAACGTTACGGTAAATCATTTCTTGAATTTCCTCGTTGACCATGAAAATTTCGAAAACGCCGCGACGCCCGCGATAACCCGTGCCGTGGCACTTGGAACAACCGCGTCCTTTTTGGAAATTCGCGCTCGAAAGATCGCTCACCGTCATGCCGATGGAAATCAATTCCTTTTCCGTCGGATTGTAGGCTTCCGTGCAGTCCGGGCAAATGCGGCGCACCAAGCGTTGCGCGAGAACGCCGCGCAACGATGCGGAAACGAGGAACGGTTTTACGCCGATATCGACCAAACGCGAAACCGCCGAGGGCGCATCGTTCGTGTGCAACGTCGAAAACACCATATGCCCGGTGAGCGAAGCGTTGACCGCGATTTCCGCCGTTTCCAAGTCTCGAATTTCCCCGATCATGATGATGTTCGGCGCTTGACGAAGCATCGAGCGCAACGCCGCCGAAAACGTCATTCCGACTTCGCGCCGCACCTGCACCTGATTGATGCCGGGCATCTGATATTCGACAGGATCTTCGACCGTAATGATTTTGCGGTCGGGCTGATTGATGTAATTGAGCGCGGAATACAGCGTCGTCGATTTACCGGACCCCGTCGGTCCCGTGACGAGGAAAATGCCATCCGCTCCCGTGATGATTTTTTGAAAAGTCGCTTGGTCGTCGGAGAAAAATCCGAGCTCCGGCAAGCCGAGTCGCAATCCCTCCTTGTCCAAAATACGCATGACGATGGATTCACCGTAAACCGTCGGGAGCACGGAAACACGCAAGTCCACGTCCTTCCCGCCGACTTGAATCTGAATGCGTCCGTCCTGCGGAATGCGTTTTTCCGCGAGCGAAACTTCCGCCATCAGTTTCAAACGCGCGATAATCGACGCCTGCAAACGCTTCGGCGGATTTTCCACTTCCTGCAACACGCCGTCGATGCGGTAGCGCACGCGGAAACGCTTTTCCAAAGGCTCCATGTGAATGTCGGACGCGCGCCGACGAATCGCCTCCGTGATGAGCAAATTCACGTATTTGATAATCGGCGCATCTTCTGCGCTCGCGCCGTTTTCGCTGTTCCCGGGAATGTTCACGGCGGCGTTCGTGCCATCGCCGAAAAGTGCCTTCATCGCTTCGCTCTGCGGGACGCCGTCATCGCCGTAAGCGGATTTTATCGCCGCGCGAATATCGTCCGGCGGCGCAAGGCGAAACGAAATCGAAAGCCCGAGCAGCCGCGACAGCTCGTCCATCATGTCCGTGTCGAGCGGATCTGCGGCAACGGCGAGCATCTGCCCGCCCTCAATCTGCAACGGGAGCACGTTGTAGCGCTCGGCAAGGTCGCGCCCCATTTTTGTGAGCGCTTCCTGCGTCGGTCGCACATCGTTCAAATCCGCGACTTCCATGTCGAACTGTTTCGCGAGCAACGCGGTAATCGCCGCCCACGTCGTGTAGCCTTTGTCCACGAGAAGCGTCAGCGTCTCCGAATCCGCTTTTTCTTCGGGAACGCCCTGCGAAAGGACGTATTCTCTCGCGGAGGCAACAGTCTCCGGCGGCACGAGCTGCGCGTTCTGAATCAGGTCAATGACGTAATCATCTGCGGAAATCACGATTTCGGGTCTCCTGTAAGATTATATGAAAAGGGCGAAAAATTCGGGGAAAATTGCGAAAGGCGTTCGTTTCGAGACTTGCGGACTTGCGCGTTCCCGCGCTCCCGTTCTCAAACGAACATCGCAATTTTTACCACGAATCCCCGCCGCTTGCAAAAAAAAAACCGTTCCCGCGGGAACGCGCCGCAGTGCCTCAACAAAAACGTCACCGAATGGGGATTGCGTTTCTTGGGC
>CAVEBA010000194.1:0-2693 GCA_963613695.1 Sphaerochaetaceae bacterium | reverse complement strand
GGCGTTCTCGTCGTCGCCGAGCCCTTGCGCCGAAGCGTCGAAAATGCGGCAGTAAGCATTCGTCGTAACATCGGACGGCGTTTGGCGCACAAGCCCGAATCGCCCGACGGGAAGATCCGACGGAGAAAAAAGAATTTCGCCGCCCGTGTTTTCGTTGGCGATGCGAATGTACGGCAGATTTTCAACGTCGAAAAGCCCGAGCCGCCCGTCGCCGTGCGCGAGCAACGGGAACGGATACGGATTCCAAAATTTCGCGGTAACGTGAAAACGCGCGCGGTGCTGACCGTCCGAACGCGGATTGAAAAATCCGAGATGAAGCCGCAATTCCGCGAGCAGCGGGAACGGGTGTTCGAAAAAACCGAGCGTTCCCGCAGGCGTCGGCGGACGCGTTGCGACAAGCGTTCCCGCGTGCGGAAAATCGCTTTCCTTTCGCGCGAAAATTTTCGCGGCTTCCGGCGAAATTCGCGCAGAAAATTCCGCATCGGCGGCGGCGAAATTTTCGTCGGCAAAATCGATTTTGAGCCGCCGCCGTTGCCAGTCCGCGGGAACGGCGCGAGCGTCGAGCGTGAACGCTTCTTTCGCCGCGCTCGCGGCGGCGTCGCTCTCCGTTTCCGAAATTTCCGCGAGGAAAATTTTTTCGTCGGGCGCGCAGGCAATTTTTTTTCTGAAATCGGCGGAATCGGGAGCGACGTTTTTGAAAAGCGTTTCGATTTGCGTGCGACGTGATGTTTGCTGGCGCAGACGCATCAGCGCATCGGGCGAATCGGCAAAATGTTCGAGATGCGCATCGCGTTCCCGCTTGGCGAGCGAGGCGCGCTGCGATTCGTCGATGACAAAATACGCGAAACGCACGTTTTCGCCGAGCGTTTCCCACGGCACTTCCGCCGCCGCGTTCATGCGCTCCGGATCGCGCAACGCACAAAGCCGCGTTCCCGCAAAAATTCCTCGACCGGAAACGAGCGCCGCATGCTCCGGAAATTCCCGGCGGACGCGGTCGCCGTGCCAAGCGCCGACTGCCGCAGACCCGCACGGCGCGCCCGGATCGATTTGCGCCGTGGCGCAGTTGTCCGCGCCCGTGTAAGTTTGCAAATCGGCGAGCGCAATTCGCGTTCCCGCGAGCGCGGCATGGCGGGCACTCTGCGCGGTAATCCGCATTTCGGTTTCAACGGAAAATTTCGCCGAAACGGCAACGAGCCCAAACGCACAAGCGGCGCAGAGCGCAACGACAAGCATCGCCGGAATCAGTGAGAAAGCGGCGCGGGTGCTGCGGGAACGGTTCGGCATCAGACGTCGGCAGTTAGGAGAAACGGGGAGAGCAACGTGCTTCTGCAAAAAATCTGCCGAAAATCTTCGCCCGACGAAAGAAAAAAAATAATCTTGAACGCGCGTTCCCGCTTTTTTTCGGCGAAGATTTTCGCGGGAACGCCCGTATCGTTCCGAATCGCTCCGTCTATTTCAGAAGTTTTTTCATACGACGCAAAATGATTGCGGGTGCGCGGATTCCGTCGAAAAAGATCCAGAAAAAGCGGCTCGGCAATAGCGAAAACGGCGGACGCGTTCCGACGAGCGCGAATCGGGTCAGCGAGACTTGCGGTTTCTTCTCGGCGACAATCGGAATGAATTGGCGTAGCGCCGGATCGTTCAGATTTTTTCTGATGACGCATGCGAGAAACGTCTGCGCGACGAAAATTTTCCAAACTTCCTGCCAATGCTCGTCACAATCTTTGAAACACTCTTTTGCCATGTTCCACCACGCGACGGAGTAGTTCAGCGCCGTGTAAGTTCGGTGTGTTTCCGGATTTTGGCAAGCGCCGTCGGGATTGTTCCTGTAAAGATAAACCGGCGTTTGAATTCGCACTGCGCGGCGCAAATTTTTCGCCATGCGCATGCACAAAATCGTGTCTTCGCCGTGAATCAGCCACGCGGGCAAATCGAGCGCCGCCGTTTCCGTGAGCAGGCGGCGACGTATGATTTTTGCCCACGGCGTCGTCATGAAAAAGAATCGGTGCGAAGCAACTTCGCAGGCATACTCGAAACCGTCGACGCAAACGTTCCCGCGCGCCCGCGCCGCGGCTTCGTTGCCCCAAGCGGGCAATTTTTCGATGTTTCCGGTCTGCGAATTCGCTTGAAATCTGTGATGCGCGCCTTCGACGATGTCCGCCTCGGGAACGCGCTCCGTTTCCGCAAACAGCGCACTCAATGCGCCGGGCAAAAGAATGTCGTCCGCATCGACGAAGCAAATCCACTCTCCGCGGGAACGCTCGACGCCGAGCTTCCGCGCCCGCGAAACGCCTCCGTTCGTTTCGTGAAAAACGCGGACGCGCCCATCGCGCTCGGCGAAAGCATCGCAGATTTTTCCCGAGGCGTCCGGCGAACCGTCGTCGATGAGAATAAGCTCAAAACTCGCAAAATCCTGCGAAAGCACGCTTTCGAGACACTCGGAAAGGAATTTTTCCGCACGAAAAACGGGAACGACAACGGAAATCGTCGGCGTCGCGGACGGATTTGATTTGGCGTCATTCGGAATTTTCATAGGCAAAAACGGATAAACTTCAAATAATGTTTAATCAAACATAAACATCAATTGAAGTTTAACGATGCGCTTTGAGGGCTCGGCACGTGCGGAATTAAACATTCAATGATGTCCAAAAGCTCCGTGCAGTTTTGTTTTTCGGTGCCGCACGAAATAATGC
>CAVEBA010000193.1:0-2695 GCA_963613695.1 Sphaerochaetaceae bacterium | reverse complement strand
GCGCTCTATTGCGCCTTGCATCTGAAAAATTCCGCGCCGATGCGTTCCCGGAAAATTTCAATTTCCACGAGGATTTGATATTCTCGTTTTTTTGGACGGTGGTGAACAAGGATTTGACGCTATGCCAAATCGACAAACTCAAATGGTCTTGGTGTGAAGTGCCGCGAATTGCCGCAGACACGTTCGGCGCACATAACGGATATGTCTCGTTCGACAAGGATGTCGAAATTTGCGAAAAAATAAAGGCGCTAAGAGCGACGAACCTTTGACAAAACCCACCAGAAAAACACTGCCAAAACAACCAGTCCGATTCCGAAAAAGACAGCCGTTGCAAGATCAGTGTCGTGCGTGAAAAATGCAAAAAAATCGAACATAGGTTTGATGAAAACAAACCACGCGCACACGAGAAAAACCAGTCCGAAATAGCCGTAAATCCAAAACATGAAGCGAAGCTTAAATCTTAAAGCGTAGAGCTTAAAGAAAAATTAGAAGTTAGAAATTAGGAATTAGGAAGAAGTCTTTCTAATTCCTAATTCCTCATTCCTAATTTCTCTATCAGTTATCCGTTATCAACTATCAGTTATCAGTTCTCCACCTTCCACCTTACACCTTTTTCTAATCCGTTGCGCTTGCCGCCTCGATGATGTCCGGTGTTTCTTCTGAAAAAAGCGGACCTGCGCCTGCGCCGATCCACGCGAGTGCCATTGCTGCGGCGGCGCGCGTTGCTGTGGTTTCTGTCGAGTCTCCGTTCTCGTCCTTATCGGTTTTTGCGCCTACGGCGGCAAGTTTTTTTGCGCTGAGCAGGGAGGTTTGACCGCCCGGCGAAAGGTCTCCGGCTGAAAGTCCCTGCTCGTTGCGCGCCGTGCTTTTGTCCGGATTGAGTGCGATGCAAAGCGTCGGCGACACGGTGAGCACCCCGTTCACGAGCGGCTGAACACACGGAGCGCCGTCTCCGCCGCGCGAGATGACAGCCATCGGGAACGCGGATGCGAATGAATCAAAAGCCCCCTCATCAAGTGCCGCGCGCACGACAAACGCCTTGCCTGCGGAAATTGTTGAATTGTCGGACTCCTGAGTTTCGACGACGCGCGCCTGCACGCTGAGCGCGAGCAGCTGCGGCTTTTCTCCGAGCGCGGGGAAATCCTCTGCGCGTGCGACCTTCCACGTGCACGACGGCACGTTCCCGCCGGAGACGGAAACGTAGAGAAACACGACACAGCCGGCATCGATTTCTTCGTCGGAGAGCGAAAAGGTTTCTCCGTTCACGCGGTGAAGCGCGGGATAAAATTTTGAAAACGCGGGCGACGGCACGCCACCGGGGAACAACTCTGAGGAGTATGCGGATGATTCTTCTTTGGAGGCGACACCGGAGTCAATATTTACGGAAATTGTCGTCGTGCCGTCGTTCTCCTCCGTGAGTTTTCCTCCTATCATCGGCTTAAACGAGCCGGTAGTCGTTTCGAGCGTTTTTGCGACGGGAATTGAAATCGTCGTGGTAACCGTGTCTTCTCGCACGGTAGTGCCGCCGCCCGATGCGACAACGTTGAAAGAAACGGTTTTGCTTCCGACAACAGGAACGGACACGCTCCCTGAGACGGAAACTGCGGAAAGCGTCGTCGTGGCGTTTGCATCTGTGTCTCTTGTTAAGATTCCTGCGTAGTAGGTTCCGGTGCCGCCCGGCTCTGCGTAGACGGTAGTGGTTACCTTGTCTAAGCCTACTTTCACGCTCGTCAGAAATTGTTTCGTTCCGGAGTTTGCGGAAACTGATACGTTCTGCGATCCGTTGCTTACTGCGTAAGTGAGCGACTGCACGGTGGTCGTCAACGTCTTTGAAAAAACCGGAATATCCACCTCGACGTTGACGCGCTCGGCGTCCCCGTCTCCTTCGGTGCCGTAAGCTACGGATTTGAGGAACTCGATTTCGGCATCCGGATAGTTTGCCTCGAAGGTGTATTTTCTAAGCGGGATTTCGATTTCCGCCTTGTTTTCTTCCTTTGAGAATTTGAGCGCATCTCCGGAATCTCCGCCCCAGCAACACGAGTTTGGGCGCACGAGCACAAAGCCGTCCGACACCTCGAACGAATTTTCTGCGCCGTCCACACAGCGCCACCCGAATTTTCCGCCGGAGAAAAGATTGTCATCGCGGTGCCAAAAATCAGAACAAAGGATTTGCCCCGGCGCGCCTTTGAGCACGAGCGTGCCTTTTGAGGAAGAGTCCGAGTCGTCGCCGCCGTCGTTCTTTTCAGTCTCTGATTCGGCGGAGGTTTTCGTGCCGCCGGCGTCGTTGTCGCCATTGTCTGAATTTTCGTCATTTTCTCCGGCACGTGCGACCTTCCATGCGCCGACGACGGCTGCGGTCGAGTAGTGAAATTTTCGAATAGCCTTGCGGAGCGCGGAGCCGTCGTCGCCGTCTTCGAGTTTTAGGAAGTAGCACGCCGGAGCTTCGGTAATTGCGCCTCCGTCTCCGACGGGCGCGTAGAGCACGACTGCGAACGTCGTTCCCGCGTTGAGCTCGCCGGTATATTCTGAGTCCGGAATGACGAACGCGTCCTCGTCTTCTCCGAATTTTTCGGCAGCGATGCCGTAGTGCGGCAGTTTTCCGCGCCCGTGCCACGTTCCGCCGCTGACGAGGAGTTTTTGCTTCCCGCTGTCTGCGGCGACGAGTGAGACCTTAAACGGGTGCGCAGCTCCGGTG
>CAVEBA010000192.1:0-2743 GCA_963613695.1 Sphaerochaetaceae bacterium | reverse complement strand
GGCGGCGTTGCCCGAGACCTCGAGTTCCGCGTTGTTGAAGGTCGCGTTCCCGAGGTCGCCCAAGCTGTGATCCGTGGTATCGGCGTTGCGCTTGATATCCGTGATCGTCAACGTGCCGTTGGTAACCTCCGTCTTGTTGCGGACATTGACCTTGGAGTAAGTGTATGTTCCCTCCGTGGCATCGTAGTATTCGGCAATCGTCACGTCGAGGTTTTGGCCGTCGGAGGCTGTAAGCTCGAAATTTTCCGTGCCGATACCGGAGAGTTTGAAGTTCTTGTCGTCGGATTTAAATTTGACGTTCGCGCCGTAGGCTTCGGCGATGATTTCGCCGCGCGTCGCTTCCGTGACGTAGATTTCGCCCGAGCGGAGCGTGAATTGCGATTTTTCGTCGAGCCAAACGTTCCCGGCGCCGTCCGCTTCGGTCAGCGTGATGCTGCTGCCGGCGGCGAGTTTCTCGGCGTAGAATTTCCCGCCGTTGACCAGCTGAATCGTGCCGCGGTTCTTTTCATCGCCGTTATTGATCGTCAGCGTATCCACCGTGATTTGCGCGGCAACGTCACCGTCCCCCGAGCCGTCCACCAAGACGGCAGCGCGCGCTTCCGGCGTCGTCGACGTCATATCGACGTCGGAAAGGTCGAGCGATGTGATATTCGCAACGGCGCCGTTTTTGAGCTTAATCTGCGCACCGGTTTCGAGCTTAACGTTCTCGGCTTTGAATTCGGCGGAATCGTAAAGTGCAATCGTTCCCGTGGACTTGAGCGTCGTATCTCCGCTTACGGTGAGCGTCGAATGACCGGTCACGCTCCCCTCTTCGTCTTTCGACGTTCCCGACACGAGGACGGAGCCGTTGATCGTGAGGTCTTTGTAGTTGTCGCCGGTCTTGACCTGCGTGAGCGTCGCGCCGTTCACAACGCTGAGCACGGAGGCGTCGACGTCCGTGAGCGTTTCAAAGGTCGAGTTCTGAGAACCGTTAGTGACGCCTTTGCCGTCGAGGATCAGACTGCCGATTATCGTATTTTCCGCCGAGCCCAACTTGATTTCGGAAACGGTGATGCTACCGTTCACGCCGGCGGACTTGTAGTCGGCAACGGAAAGCGTCGTCGTGGTAATCGAGGAATCCTTGCCGAAAGCAATGTTTGCGTTGACATTAACCGCGTCCGCCGGAGTTCCCGTTCCCGCCGTCGTTTTGACGATAACCTTGCCGTCCTCGTCGGCGAGGAAGTCTTTCGAGAACGTAATCGTCTTGTCGGCTTCTTCCGTGGTGATCGTGAGATTGTCAACCGTTGTTCCAATGCCGCCCGCGATATCGAGCGAGCCCTTGGTTTGCGTGAGCGTTGCGTTGCTTGCGGAAAGCGGTCCGGCAATCTTCGTGTCGCCCTCAGAAATCGTCAGCGATGCGGCGGCTTCGTCCGTTCCCGCGAGGGAAAGATTTCCGTTAATCGTCGTGGAGGCGGACTCAATCGTCAGCGATGCGGAGCCCTTGACGGCAACCGTCGAGACGGCCACGTCTTCCCACGTTTTCGCGGTTGCTTTGGCAGCGTTCGTCAGCACGAAATCGCCGCCGTTTTTGATGCCGCCCTTGAATTCGGCGTTCCCGCCGGAAACGGTGAAGTCGTAGAAATTGTTCACCGTCAGCTTGCCGTCGAGCGTCAGCGTTCCCGTGTTCGTCACGGTCATTTCGAGCTGCGCAGGATTCCACGCTTTCACGATGTGAAGCGTATCGTCCTTCTTGATTTCGATGCCCGCCGAATAATTCAAATTGGCGAGAGTCGAATTCGCGTCGTCAATTTTCACCTTCGTGGTTTCGCCTTCCGTGTCGGAACCGATGACGAGCGTTTTCGCCGCCATTCTCGCGGCAACGGCGACTTCGTCGGCCGTTGTGCCGTCGAGCGTAATCTTTCCGCTGTTCACATCTGCCGTGATGTTGAGCGAAGAATCGAGCGCTTGCGTCTGCTTCGAGAGGTCGATCGAAACGTTCTTGCCCTTAATCGTGCCGGATGCGGAAGAGCTCGAGCCGTTCGTGATCGCGCCCTCGATGCGGAGGTCGCCTTCGTTTTCAAACGTGCCGAAGAAGAGACTGACATCTTTCAGTGCTTTGTCTCCGGTAAAGGTTCCGGCGGTTTTGAGCGTCGCGTCGGAAACCGTCACGTTTTCGAGATAATTGATATCCGCCTTGCTTGCATCGACGGTTTTGGACGCGCCGTTCGCGACGATTCCTTTCGCGTTGATTTCGGAGTTTTTAGCGAGCGTGGCATCGTCATTGAAATTGAGCGTTCCCGTGGCACCGTTGATTTTGCCGTCAGCGTCGTAGGTTGCGCCGGCGGAAAGCGTCAGTATTCCCGCGTCGGTCAGCGCGCTTCCGAACGAGACGGAAGAATTTGCGCCGAGCGTTTCAATCGTTCCCGTGGAACCGGAAACCAAATTCTGCGCGAACGTGGCATCGCCCTCTTTCACGGTCAGCACGCCGCTGTTTTTCAGCTCGAGCTTGCCGGCAAAGTCGCCGCCGTTGACGTTTTTCACGACCAAAACGGAATCGTCGATCGTGAGTTTCGAATTGTCGCCGGTGATCGAGAACTCGCCGGTCGCGATTGTCGAGTTGCCGGAGACCGTGAGTTCGCCGAGACCGGAAGCTTCGCCGACGGCGACCGAAAGGTGCGTCCAATCGCGCGCTTCGTCTCCATCGGCAACGCCGGAAAGCGTCAGCTTGCTGTGCGCGTTCCCGTCCGTAGCGGCGCTTGCGTCC
>CAVEBA010000191.1:0-2745 GCA_963613695.1 Sphaerochaetaceae bacterium | reverse complement strand
GCCAAAGACGCGCTCGCACAGCTCGTTCCCGCAATCGAAAACCTGCTCGGATAAAGCGCGGAGGTCAGGCATTTATGGCGGATTCTCGCACGAGCAAAACGCTAAGAAACGTTCGCGTCGCGTTTGTGTTTTGCATTTTCGGGCTCGTCGCGAATTTTTTCTCTCGAAAAGTTTTCATCGACGTCCTCGGGGCGGAATTGCTCGGGCTCAATACGACGGCGGGAAATCTTCTCGGATTTCTCAACCTTGCGGAACTCGGCATTTCCGGTGCTGTTGCGGCGTTGCTTTATCGACCGATTTTCGAGAACGACCGCGAGACGATTTCGGAAATTATTTCGATTCAAGGCTGGTTTTACAGAATCGTGAGCGTATGCGTTTGTCTCGGCGCGGCGGTGCTGTTGCCGTTTTTCCCGCTCATTTTTGCAAAAGCGCAGGTGCCGCTCATCTATGCGTATCTGACGTTCGGCGTGTTGCTCGCAAACTCGTTGCTCGGGTATCTTTTCAATTACAAACAGGTTTTGCTTACTGCGGATCAAAAGGATTACAAAGTTATTTTGAATCTGAACGGATTTCGTTTGCTGAAGATCGTGTTGCAAATTGCGGCGATTGCGCTTTTGCCGAAGCCTTATCTTTGGTGGCTGGCACTTGAAGTCGTGCTTGGCGTTGTTTCCGTGTTCGTGTTGAGCCACGTGATTCAGCGCGAGTATCCGTGGCTAAAATCGAATGTCGCATCGGGCGGGAAACTTCGCAGGAAACATCCGGAAATTTTGCGCAAGACGGGGCAAGTGTTTTTTCACAAAATCGGAGGATTCGCGCTTTTTCAGGCTTCGCCGCTCGTTATTTACGCGTTTACGGATATGACAACGGTTGCCGTTTACGGAAGCTATCTGATGTGTTTCGCCGGAATCGGAGCGATTTTTAATTCGGCGTTCAACGGCGTCACGGCGGGCATCGGGAACTTAATTTCCGAGGGTAATTCCGCACGTGTCAACGCGGTGTATTGGGAATTTACATCTGTGCGCTATTGGCTTGCGTCAATCATCGTATTCGCATGCTCGCGTCTCGCAACGCCGTTTGTCGCGCTTTGGATCGGAAAAGACAATGTGCTCGACGATGTTTCGTTTGCGCTGTTGCTTGCCTATTATTTCATTCAGTTCACGCGGACGACCGATACTTTCCTTAGCGCGTTCGGGCTTTTTCGCGATGTGTGGGCGCCGGTCGCGGAAGCCGCAATCAATCTCTGCTGTTCCATTGCTTTCGGTTTCTTTTGGGGATTGCCCGGAGTGCTTGCGGGGATCCTGCTGAGCCAGCTCGTAATCATCGTCGTGTGGAAACCGTATTTTCTTTTCCGCGACGGACTTCGCACGCCGTTTATTGTTTATTTGGCAAATCGCGGAATGCTTTTCGCAATGTGCATCGTTTCTGCGGGAACGGCGTATTTTACAACGAATGCCGTATTTGAGACTCCGACGAATACGTGGGTTGCGTGGATTTTTTCGGCAATGAAAATTTCCGGCGTGTATGTTCTCGTTTCGATTGTCGTTTTCTTCGTAGCGATTCCGGCGTTTCGTCGCGCGACAAATCGCCTTGCGACGATGCTCATCCCGCGGTTTCTGCGGGTGTTTCGCTGAGGTAATTTTTTTTTACAGAAGCCGAGTTCCCGCTCGTGGGTGCGTGCGGATTTTTTCTCGGTAAAAAAACTTGGCGTTCCCGCGCGGGAACGTCGGAAGTGCTATCGATTTTTCAGCGCATCAAAAATTTCCGCCGCCCACGCATGGGCGTCCGGGCGCGGATATTTTTCGACGAGGAGTCCGCATTTTGTTCTGAAAAGCGGATTCCATACGGGAACGTCGCCGGGCGCGACTTCTGTGGAGTTGTCGTAAAAATAAGCGCGTTCCGCAAAGCGTGCGACGAGCAGTGCATTGGTGAGAGATTTCGCGTAGCGGCTGACGATTTTTTCAATCGGGACCGCGTGCCCTCCGTCTTCCATGCGGGAAACGATACGTGCGGCGCGCTTCAAAAAATCAACTTTCTCCGGCGTCGAAAGCACCGTCTCAAACGCAAAATCCGCGCGCTCCTGCAACAGCCGTTCCCGCAAATTTTCCGCGTAGCGCGCGGCAGAAAGCACGGCGGAAGGATCATTCCAGTCGCCGAAGCGTTCCCGCGCGATTTCGTCGGGATTTACGTAAACGCACCCGCGCATCCATTTCCGCCGAAGGTCGCGAAACTGTTCCGTGATGGAAGTTTTCCCGGAACCGTTCGGTCCTGCGATGACGACGAGGCGCGGCTTCATATTTTTTCGGCGGCGGCTTCCGAGATCGTTTTGTGGAGCATTTTGCGGAAGCGTTCCTCGCGGAGCGCTGCTTTTCGCGCGATTTCCTCGCGCGCCCGAAACATAACGCGATCGAGTTCCCGCAGATCGGCTTCGGAATCCTCGGTTGCATCCGAGTGCACCGGCGCAATATTTTCTCGCTCAATCATGTCGGAAATTCTACGGATTTCGGCGGCGCTCCCGCAAGGCTTTTGCGGAGAGCAAAATGCGGAAAAGGAGCGCGTTCCCGCGCAAACGGTTTCGCCCACGGATGAACAAGATGTTTTTTTTCTTCTTCTATCCTTAAAAAGAATTTCGATGCGGAGACACGGACGTCTCCGCCCCCAAGAAAACAATCCCTTAAAAAACTTCCATTACTTCCAGTAAAAAAAGTTGATGAGTTTAGAAGTTGATTCGGCGCGTTGCGCCTGTTG
>CAVEBA010000190.1:0-2748 GCA_963613695.1 Sphaerochaetaceae bacterium | reverse complement strand
TTCGCCGTTCCCGCGCGTCTGCACGCGAGAATTTACGCGGTCGAGCGCATCGTAGCCGTAGTCGCGTTTCGCGATCAAAGCGCCGTCCGCGTTCGCGTAGGCGATCGACGAAATCAGATTCCGCCCGGCGGTGTAAGCGAGCGTTTTCGTCATCACCGCGCCGTCCGCAATCGTCAGCGAAGAAACGAAATTCGTTCCCGCGAGGTAGTTCCACGCAAACGCGATCCCGCCGAACGATGCGCCGGAAAGCCGTCCCGCCGCCGCGTCATAACTGCGTGCGGAAATCCCGAGCAGCGTCGCGCCGCGCTTCAGCGTTGCCGAAGTTTCGCGCCCGTGCGAGTCGCGTGCGAACGCGAGCGTCGTTCCCGTAGCCGATTGCGTTTCCGAAGAAACCGCGCCGTAGGCGTCGTAGGCGAAAGTGCGCGTTCCCGCGGCGTCTGCTGCGGACACGACTCGCCCGAGCGCGTCGTAAGTCTGCGAGACGCTCGGCGTTGTGTCCGAATACGCCGTTCCCGCGAGTTGATTCCACGCGTCGTAGGTGTAGCTCGTCGTGATCCCGCGCGCCCACGTGCGCATGGCGAGCAATCCCGCCGCCGTGTAGGTGTAAACAGTCGCGTTCCCGAGCGCGTCCGTTTTTGAAAGCAAAAGTCCCGTCGCCGCATCGTAATTCCAAAGTGTCGCATCGCCGTTCGTCAGATTTGCCAAATCCTCCGGCGTTCCCGCGAGCGTGCGGAAAGTTTCCGTGCGCGTCTTGCGATTCTGCGCGTCAAACGTGTATTTCACGGGATAGGAAGCGTTCCCGTATTCGGCGATTTTGTTCCCGCGCAAATCGTAGGCACTTGCGACAAACGAACCGTCCGCAAATGTCGTGCGCACAGGGCGATTCATCGCGTCGTAGGCGAACTGCGTCACGGACGTCTCCGCCCCCAAGATTCGCGTTTGCGAAATGATTCTGTCGCCCGCGTCGTAAGCGTAAGTCGTAGCGTTCCCGCGAGCGTCCGTATCGGAGATTTTCCGGTTAAATGCATCGTAGCTCGACGCGGTCGAAACGTTCCCGAGTTCGGTTTTTGAAACGAGCGCGCCGTCAACGAATGTCTCCGTGCGCGTTCCCGTCGCGTGCGGGAACGTTGTCGAGAGCGTCCGCGTCTTTGTAATTAAATTATAATTGCCCGCGGTCGTCGTCGCGTTCCCGCGAACGTCGATTGAAATTTCCTCGCTTTCAAGCGCGAGCGAAAGCGAAGAAAGCCGCGTCTTGGAGAGCGTTGTCTGCGCGGGAACGCTTGCGTCCGAGCACGAAACGGTGCTCGTCGTTTTGCGATAAATCACGCCGTTTTCGTTTGCAAAAACCGTCTCCGTCGCGGTCGTGCGCGTTTGCGTTCCCGCCGCGAGCGTCGTCGAAATCACGTTCCCGAGCGCATCGTGCGCGTAAGTCGTTGTCGGCTTCTGCGTTTCCGCAACGCTCACGAGACGCGTTCCCGCGTAGGTGTTTTCCGTGGTCAAAATGACGTTTTCGCCGAAGCCCGGACGCTCCGTTTTGACGACGCGCCCGTGCGCGTCCGTGTAAGTTTTTTCCCAGTGCGGAGAGTTTTGCATTCCCGTGAAAACCGTCGTGATTTTCAGCGCATTTTCCGCGTCGAACGCGTAGGAAAAATACTGCGCGACAACGGCTGTTCCCGTGATCGAGAGCGTTTCGCCGTGCGCGTTGCGAACGGTGATTCGCGTGCCGCCGTCCGCGAAAGTTACGGTTTCCGTCAAGCCGTCGTCGCTGTGCGAAAAAGTTGTCGCGTTCCCGAGCGCGTCCGTTTCCGAGAGCAATTCGCCGAGCGCGTTGAACGCGCGGGAAGTCGTGCGCGTGAGCGTTCCCGCGGTCTTTGTTTCAGAAATGATGCGGCTTTCGGCATCGTAGCCGTAAGTCGTAATGACGTCCCCGCGAGCGCCGCGGCGCGTCGAAGTCGCAAGGCGTTTCGCCGAATCAAAGGTGTTGTCCGTGCGCACGCCGTCTTCGTCAATTGTCCAGACCGCGCCCGTGCAAATGTAATCGGCGGACGAAGTTTTGCCGTCGGATTTTTCCGAGGAAATAATTTTGTGCGCGGGAGAATACGTTTTATTTTCCCACGAAATCAGCTCGAATGCCGTTCCCGTGTGCGCGAAATTTTCCGTGCGCGTTTCGTTCCCGCGCGTATCGAAAACGCGGATGCGGCGCGTCGATTTTCCGGGAACGATCGCGAACGCGTTGTTTTCAAAAATGCCCTCCGTAATCGTTTCCGTGTAGCCGAGATTCGAGGAAATATCAACGTTTGCGGGAATCGCCGTCGCGGAATATTCGTGAAAAGTCGCCGTGCCGTCCGCGCGAATTTCCAAGCTCACGCGCCCGGCGCCGACCGTGCCCGAAGTCGAAGAATAATACCGCGTTTCGCTCGAGAGCGTCGTTCCCGCAGAGGAAATTGAATGCGTTTCCGTGCGCCCGTTTGCGAAATCGTCGTCGTAAGAAAATGTTTCTAAGGAAAAGAGCGTTCCCGCGATTTTGTGGGCGATGCTGCGCGGACGAAAATCGACGAATCCCGTTCCCGCGCTCGCGTAAGTGTAATCCGTCGTTTCCTCGTTCCCGCCGAATCCGAGCGAGAGCGTTTCCCGAATCGTGCGCCCTTGCGCGTCGTATTCGTAAGTGCGCAACGCTCCCGCGCGATCCGTTTCCGAAGCAATCTTCCCCGTGCCGTTCCCGCTCAAAACCCGCGTGGCAGAGTATTC
>CAVEBA010000189.1:0-2774 GCA_963613695.1 Sphaerochaetaceae bacterium | reverse complement strand
AAATCGTCGTCCCGCCCGTGAACGTATTCGCGCCCGAAAGCGTGAGCGTTCCCGCGCCGGTTTTCGTGAGCGTTCCCGCGCCGGAAATCACGCCGGAAAGCGTAATCGCCGATCCCGTTCCCACGTCCGTCGCCGCGCCGTTTTCGTTAATCGTTTTCTTCGCGGTATCGATGGTAATTGCACCGCCGAAAACCAAGTTTTCCGTCGAAGACCAACTGTCCGCCAAGGAACCGATCGTTCCCGAATTGAAGTTATACGTAACGACCGAATAGTCCGGTCTTTGAATCCCGGAGGAGCCGACATTGAGCCGCCCGCCGTTCAAATTAAAGGTCGCGGCACCCCAATTCCCGTTTTTGGTCACGTTCAAGCCGGTTCCGAAATTGATTTCGCCGCCGGTTTCCACATTGAGCGTTCCCTTGCCGTCGCGAACGGAAATATGCGCGGAATTCACATTGACCACGCCGCCGGCATTCACGTTGAGCGTTCCCGTGCCGGATTCGTTTAAGAAGAACGACGCGCTACCTATTGCAACATTATTTGCGCTTCCGGAAACGTTCAGCACCGAGGAAACGTTGACGGTTCCTTGGGAAATGCGGAGGTTTGTCAGGCTCGTTTTCCCGGAAAAATTCACCGTGCCGCCGGATTGCTTGAGCGTTGTAATCGTCTTCGTTCCCGTACCGGAAAAATTAGTTACGCCGGCATCCGCGGCGAAGCTCGTCAATGACACGTCCCCCGAAAATGTGTGCGTGCCGCCGTCATAGTGGCGAATGCTCGTCCCGCTCACGCTCCCGGTAATTTCGACGGAGAAACCGTTGTCCCCGTAGGAACGCAGTGTGCCACCGTTGCCCTCCGCAACAATGTCTTTGGAAATCGTAATCCCCGCCGCGCGAACGAAACAAAGCCCGGACGTTGTTCCGCCGCTGAGAATGATTTTTTCCACATTGGAATCATTCATGACGGTCGGATCCGCCAAGTTCAAAAATCCGGAAGTAATGTTAACGGCGCCCTTAAAATCGGAAGACAACGCGGAAATTTTCGTGTACGTGCCCCCGGTATCATCGGAACTTCCCGCAATCGAGATGACGGAACCGGAGACGCCGATAATCTTGCTCAAATCGTGGCTCCCGGTAGCGGCAGAAAGATCCATCGCATACGTCGCACCGCTTTCAAGAGAAACATTCAATGACGTTGCCGTTGCCGCCAACAACGTCGCATTCAATGTTCCGCCGGAAACGTGAAGCAAGCCGGTGTCGCCGGTCGTAACGTTCCCGGAAATTCTGCCACCCTCGGAGAAATTGAACGTGTTGTTGATGACGATGTTTGCCGTGGTCGAGTCCGTTCGGACAACGCCGGGTCCGATGAGATTGACGGCTTTCCCGGAAAGCGTAAGCGTTTTCGCATCTCCGTCTGCGGCGGCGGTCGCGAGAATCGCGTTCGTCGTGATGCCCGTTCCCGTGACGTTCAGCGCTGCGCTGTTGCTGAGCGTGAGATTTGCATAGTTGTGCGTTTCCGATGTCGCATTCGTCCAAGCCGTTCCCGCGAGAGAATCGGACGTCCATTCGGAGTCGGCAGAGATCGTCGCGTCCGTCGCAAAATCTGCGCCGGTATTCGTGATTATCAACCCGGCAACGCAACCGCGGGCGGAGCCATTTCTAACCGAACTCAGCGAGAGATCCCCGTACACACCGGAAACCGTAAAAGAATTGTTGTTGTTAATAGATGTCTGCTGTGATGCGCCCCACGCATCGCTCCCAAGAATCCCGACACCGTTCCCGTCGCTCGTGTAAGTCTGTCCGTTAACGGTCTTCGCGGAAAATGCTGAATTTTCGGTATCCGTAGCGACGAGAATCGTGACATCGTAGAAAAGGTAGGAAATGTTACTCACGCTAACGGAAACGCCGGAGCCGTCGTCGAGATAGCCTTTGAGAACGCCGTCCGTCACATCTGTGGTGTACGACCACACGTTTGCCGACGAATACGTAAGCGATGCGCCGGAAGCTGTGCCGTCGGTATCGGAATACTTGAGGGAGACATTCGTGCCGGATGCGCCGGTCGTATCGTTCCACGTTCCCGTGTAGCCGGTGGCGCCTGCGCCTTGCCCGGATGCAAAGTTAATCCAGATAGAATCCGCGCTACCGGTCGTATCCGCCTTTACGGCGACGGGCGCGAGGGCTGCGACGGAAAGGGACGCGGCGGCGAAAAGCAGTGTCGAACGGAGTTTCATGGCTGAAATGAAAAGGGGGTTAAAGGGGAACTGTGAGGGCACAAAAATTCTATTTTTCTGAGGTCAGATTTTACGCCCCTCCCGCCTGAAATCAACGTAAAAATCCCTCGGCTTTTCCCTCGCGGGAGTTTTTTATCCACGAATTTCACGAATTTTCACGGATTTTTTCTTGGTTAAAATCCACACTTTACCAGTAGACCAGTTCTCCGGTTTTTAACTGGAAGTAATAGAAGTTTTTTAAGGGCTATTAGCCAAAAGCTAAGCGCGAACCGCCAACTGCCGTTTTTACCGACAAGGTTGGAAAAGAAGAAGAGCGTCCGCGAAGCGGGCGAACTGATGCTAACCGTGGGGCGAGCGCGGGAACGCGCGAGTCCTACGGATAAGGCAGGACGAATCCGCGTCTCCGGAGGAGGCGAACTTCCCGGAAACGTCCGACATTGCGGGCGGTTCGCCTCCTGTCGGAGACGATTTGTTTTATCGCGTTCCCGCAGGACGCGATGCTTCGCATCGTCGCCCTGCGGTTATCCTATATTCGCCCGCTTCGCGGACG
>CAVEBA010000188.1:0-2796 GCA_963613695.1 Sphaerochaetaceae bacterium | reverse complement strand
CTATTCACTCCACCTTACACCATCATATCGCTGCTACTGCGGCGTTCCCGTAGCTGTCCGCAAGGCGTGCGGAGATGCGCTGAGCGAGCGCGTCGGAATCTTCGCCCGGCTGTTGAACGATTGAAATGTTTGCATTCGTGTTGAACGTGCGTGCGTCCGTGCGCACGGAGTTCGTGCGGGAGACGGCATCGCGGCTCATCGTTTCAAGCTCTGCGGAGGAAATCGGCGGTGCGGACGCGGCGGCGGATTCTGCCGGCTTATCGGCGTTCCCGCCGGAAAACTTGCTCTGCACCCATTTGAAAAATTTGTAAATCGGACTGTTCTCAATCATGCTCCACAGCGTGGTCTTTATCCAATTCCACGCGTTTGAAAAAGCGTCCCTGATTGCTCCGGCAACGGCATAAACGGCATTTTTCGCACGTGCGAAAATCCCGCTCATCCATTCCCACGCCTTTTTGCAACCGGAGACGACACCGTCCCACACGCCGGAGAAAAATTCCGCGATTGAATCCCAATTTGCGATGACGGCGTAAGCCGCCGCGGCAAGCGCCGCAACCGCGAGCACGACAAGCCCGATCGGATTGGCGTTCAGCGCAACGTTCAGCGCCCACTGCGCCGCAGTCATCGCTTTCGTAATCCCGCTCCAAATCAAAGTCGCCGCAGAAACCGCTTTTTGAGCGACCGCCGCAAAATTCAAAGTTTTTGTAAGCACCCAAATGCTTTTAGTAATTGAAAGAATCGCAGATCCGGTATTCCACACATTGACTGCGAACGCGCCGATTTTCCATGCTCCGAAAGCTGCTATGCATACGTAAGCGATGTTGCTCAGCGTATCCAAGTTTCGAGAAAACCATGAAACAATAGGAACTACAAATGACGAAATTTTCTCGGCGAACTCAATTATTTTTCCTTTGTTTTCTGAAATAACGGAAGAAAGATTTTTCATTGCCTCAGTTACCGTCGGCATGATTGCGAGAATCGCAGAGCGGAATACATTATTCCACGTCATTTTAAGAATCTTCATTTGCGAATCCCACTCTCCGCACGAATCGGCGATTTTTTTGTTCCCGCGCACGATGTAGTTCGTCGCTTCTTTCATGTCCGCGGAAATGTTGTTCCATCCGCGCGAGATGAGGTTCTGCATTCCGATTGCACCGCTTCCCCAAATCTGCTGTGCGATGCGTGCGCGCTCGCTCGCGTTTTTCACGCCTTCGAGCTTTTTCACGATGAGCTCAAACTGCTTGTCCGCGCCCATTTGCGAGAGCGCTTTCGAGGAAAGCCCGAGCCGCTCGAAAGCCTTTGCCGTCTCTCCGCCCTGAATAGCAGCCTGCCCGATTACACGGTTCATGTTGTCGAGCGTCGCGACAAATTCCTCGTTCCCGATGTTCGCGCGCGTCGCCGCCCACTGCATGCGTTGGAGTTGCTCCACGTTTGCCGTTCCCGCAGCATCGAACATGTTCAGACGTTGCGCCGCCTGCATCATCGACGTTCCCCAATTGGAGACGGCAACAGTTGATGCAACGATTGCTGAGGCTTGCCCTAAAATTCCTATGCCGAAAGACTTTAATCCGCCCAGTGCGGCACCGGACGCTTCGCGCAATTTAGAAAGTTTCTTTCCGAGTTCGTCGAGCGCATCGTTGCGCTTTACAAGGCGCATCGCCGCATCGACGTCGACAAAATTTTTGTGCAGTGTTTTTTTCCAGTCGGAAACTTTTTGATTCGCCTTATCGAACTTTTTTCCGGTGTCCTCGACGTTCTTTTTCAGGCGATTCAGCTCGCGTTCCTGATCGGCGGTAGGCTTTTTGTCCCCGAGCTTTTTTTGAAATTTTTCAAGCGCGGTTTGCGCTTTTTTCAAGTCGGACTCCGCCTTGTCGACTCCGTTGAATGAAATTTTTTTCGCTCCGATTTTATCGAATGCACGCGACAACCCTCCGGCATCTTTCCCCGCTTTTGAAAAAGCCGTAACCCAACCGCCCGTAAGAGCCGCTCCTATTTGAAAAACTGTTGAGATACCGTCCATTTTTATTGACTATTTTTTGAGTGGTGTGGAAAAATCTCGCGCATGGGAGATTCAAATTCCGCAAACGCGTTAAAAAAGTTTCTTGCTGAAAACAAAGCCTTTTTCATCAAGCCGCTTGTTTTTGTGCTGGCGTGCATTTTGATTTATTTTGTTGTTCCCGTTTTCGGATGGCTCGGCGCGGCGGCGTGTTTTTTGCACGACACGCAAATTACTGAAATTTGCGTGTGGATTCTTTTGTGTTCGTTGACCCTTCGTAGTCTATGGAACTGGGATCTGGGTTAGCCCTCATCGTTCCCGCGCTTCTCTGATCAGAATCAGGTAGTTGATGAAGTCCTCGACGTCGAGCGCGTCGATTTCACTCGGTTGCCAACCGGTAGCGTCCGCGAGAATCAGGTAGCCTCGTCGGAGCTCGGTTGCGGAAAACCCGGCGCACCGGCGTTGACCTTTCCGAGAATTTCAAGGAAGTCCGGCAGGGAAAGCTCCTCAACTTCACGCGGGGAAAGATCCGTGATGCACCGACGCGCCAGTTCGAGCGAGCGTTCTTCCTGCGAGGCGTCGCGCATCTTCGCCGCGGCGAACAGGTCGCCAGCTTTCGGCATTCGCACCGTGCACTGCGTGATTTTCGCGCCCGTATCCGGACTCTTGAAAGGATTTTTCAGTTTCTGAGTAATCATTTTGAAGGAGGAAGGTGGAGGGAGTAAGGTGGAAGGTGGAAGGTGGAGGGTGTATGGTGTAAGGTGGAGGGTGTATGGTGTAAGGTGGAGGGTGTATGGTGT
>CAVEBA010000187.1:0-2802 GCA_963613695.1 Sphaerochaetaceae bacterium | reverse complement strand
AAGTTGATTCGGCGCTTCGCGCCTGTTGATTCCCGCTCCGCGGGAGAAAAGTTTCCTTAAATTTTTGCCACGGCAAAAATCCCGCACGATACTCCTAAACTCCTCAACCTTTTCAACTTCTCAACTCTTTTGCCGTAGGCAATCCACCTAACTCTACGACGCGATTTTCCCGGCGCGCGGTTTCGGCGGCGAACGCGAGCGCGTGAGTTTCGAGGGAAATTTCCGCGCCGGAAACAATCCCGCGCGAATCGCCAGTGCGCACGGCATCGACGAACGTTTCGAGGAGATTGAAATCTCCGCCGCCGTGATGATCCGCGACGCGCGGCGCGGGAATTTCAAGGCGCTCCGTCGTTCCCGTGAGGTAGGTGTGGAGAAAAAGATTTTCGCCGTCGCCGGAAATTTCTCCGAGCGAGCCGAACACGGAAATTCGGCGGTCGCCGTAGCGCGAACAGCCGGCAAGCGTGAACGCGGCAGTCGCACCGTTTTCAAATTCGAGATTTACGACCTGATGGTCGGCGACATCGTTGTCGCAGGCGAAAACACAGCGACCGTATGCGCCCGTGCGCAGCTGCTCGAGCAGGCTTTCTGCGGTCGGCGTTCCCGTGACGCTTTCGACGTAGGCGTCGAGCGTTCCCGCGGCGAGCCGCTCCATGTAAAAGCGCCGCGCATCGTAAGGGCACGTTCCCGCGAGCGCGCAATCGAGACAACGCTCCGCCGCTCCCGCCGGACGATTTTCCTTTTTGAAAAACATGAGCGAACCGAACGACGAAACACGCCGCACGGGAACGCCGACGATGTAGCGAATCCAGTCGAGGTCGTGCGTCGATTTTTGCAAAAGCACGGGCGAAGAATCCGCCTCGCGCCGCCAGTTCCCGCGCACGAAAGAATGCGCGAACCGCCAATGCCCGACCGGCTCCAAATGTTGCACGGAAACGATTTCGCCGATCGTTCCCGCGTCGAGCACGGCTTTGAGTTTTCGCGTAAATTCCGTGTAGCGCAACACGTGGCACACGGAAAGAATCACGCCCGCGCGCTCGGCGGCGGCAACGGACTCGCAACAGCCGCGGAAATCCGTCGCGAGCGGTTTTTCCAAAAGAATGTGATATCGTTTTTCCGCAAACGCGAGCGTCGGCGCAAGATGCATGCGATCCTGCGTTGCGATGATGACGGCATCCGCAAGCTTCGGACGCGCCGCGAGTTCCCGCCAGTCCGCAACGGCGTTTTCTGCGGGAACGCCGTGCATTTTCGCGATGCGTTCCCGAAAAAATTCGCGCGGTTCCGCCACGGCGACGACTTCCGCCCTGTCCGCAAGCGCCGTCAGCAGTCGAGCGTAAATTGTGCCCCGACCGCCGCCGCCGACGATAATCAACGAAACTTTTTTCATCGCAATTTCAAAAAAAAACGGCGAACGGCAATTCCGCCCGCCGTTTTTCGAGGAAAATTTCGCCCTCAGCGCGTGAACTTGCAAACGCCGTCCACAAACGTTTTGGCGACGAGGAAATCATCGCCGAGCAGGACGAAGTCCGCCGCGAAGCCCGGCGCAATTTTTCCGCGATCCGAAAGCCCGAGCGACTGCGCTTGATTCCACGACGTCGTCTTGACGATTTCGCTAAGCGGCAATCCGGTGATGCGCCGAATGTTGCGAATGCCGAGCGAGTAATTGAGCGTCGATCCCGCGAGATTTCCCGACATGAGACGCGCCTCGCCGTTTTTCACCATAATCGGCAAGCCGCCGAGCTGCGACGGGCCGTCCGGCAGCCCCGAGCACGCGAGCGAATCCGTAATCATCATCAAACGTTCGCAACCGATTTTCGCGAACGCGAGTTTGAGCATGTCCGGGCAAAGGTGGACGGTGTCGCAAATCGCTTCGACTTTGATTGTCGAATCGAGAAGCCCGGCGCCGACGAGCCCGATGTTGCGATGGTGAAGCGGCGACATCTGGTTGCAAAAATGCGTGAGGTGCGCGAGCCCGGCGCGCTTCGCGGCGAGAAATTCCGTGTAAGTCGCAAGGCTGTGTCCCGCGGAGCAACGCACGCCGAGCGCTGTCGCTTTCGCGATAAAATCGCACGCGCCCGGAAGCTCCGGCGCAAGCGTGATGATGAGCACCGGCGAAATCGCGTTGAGTTTTTTGAGCTCTTCAAAATCCGGATCGCGGCGGAATGCGGGATTCTGCGCGCCGAGTTGTTTTTCGCAAACGTAAGGACCTTCGAGGTGCGTTCCCGGAATTTTCACGGAACGCGGCGCCTTGTTGTATGCGGCAACGGCAAACTGCACTTTTTCGAGCGTGTCGTAGCCGAGCGTCAGCGTCGTCGCAAGCCAGCTCGTGACGCCCTCCTTGATTTTGCTGTCGGCGATGGTGTTGAGCGCATCGACCGTGCCGTCGCACGCGTCCGCGCCGCCCGCACCGTGAGAATGCACGTCGATAAAGCCCGGCATGAGCATTTTTCCGGCGGCGTCAATCGTTTCGTCCGCGGCGGGAAGCGCATCGGAAGCGCCGTAAAGTTGAACGAATTTTCCGTCCTCGACGAGCACGGCTCCGCCCTCGATGTCGATTCCGGGCGAAATGATATGAGCATTTTTGATGAGCGTTTTCATAAAAAAAAAGTTTTTTCGGGGAAAAGGGATTAATGGAATTGCGTTCCCGCATTATGCCCCGCTTCGCCGAAAGTTGAAAGGCAAAAACCTTTCTAATTCTTAATTTCTGATTTTAAGCAAACAACTCTCCCGCAGAGCGGGAATCAACAGGCGCAACGCGCCGAATCAACTCCTCAACTCCTCAACTTTTTTCGCGGGAACGCGAAA
>CAVEBA010000186.1:531-2862 GCA_963613695.1 Sphaerochaetaceae bacterium | reverse complement strand
TTTGCCTACGGCAAAAAAATCAAAATGCGGAGACGTGGACGTCTCCGCCCCCAACTTTTGCCATCGGCGCAAAAAAAGCGTTCCCGTGCGGGAACGCTTTTTTTTTTCGAGTTTTGAAGAGCTCGTTCTTACGCTTGCGCCTTGATGCCGCTTTCGACGAGGGCGAGGAAGTCCTTCGCCACGAGCGCCGCGCCGCCGATGAGCCCGCCGTCGATGTCCGGTTTGGCGAGCAATTCGTCCGCGTTCGCGGGTTTCATCGAACCGCCGTAGAGAATGCGGATTTTATCGGAAACGGTGCCGAGGATTTCGGTGAGCGTTTTGCGAATGAACGCGTGCACTTCCTGCGCCTGATCGGGCGTTGCGGTTTTGCCGGTGCCGATTGCCCAAACGGGTTCGTAGGCGATGACGATCGTTTCCGCCTTGTCCGCGGGAACGTTCGCGAGCCCGCCGACGAGCTGCGTTTTGATGACGTCTTCAACTTTGCCGGCTTCGCGTTCTTCGAGCGTTTCGCCGACGCAGAGAATCGGGATCAAGTTGTTTTCGAGGCAGGTGATGACTTTCTTGTTGATGAACGCATCGGTTTCGCCGTAGTAGCTGCGACGCTCGCTGTGTCCGAGAATGACGTGCGTGACGTGCAAATCGCGGAGCATCGCCGCGGAGATTTCGCCCGTGTAGGCGCCCGAGGCTTTGTCGCTGACGTTTTGCGCGCCGAGCTTGACGGTCGAGTTGCCGATGAGCGCGCTGACCGCCGGAATCGATGTAAACGTCGGGCACATCAGCACGTCGATTTCGTTGCGGTTGCTGACCGCCGCGATAATCGGCTTGGCGAGTTCAACGGCTTCCGTCGCCGTTTTGTTCATTTTCCAGTTCCCTGCGATGAGAATTTTGCGTGACATAATTTTTTTCCTAAGAAGATTTCTTTCTAATTCCTAATTTCTAATTCCTAACTTCTAATTCCTAATTCTTAATCCCGTCCCCTCACGCTTTGTCCAGCGCGTCCACGCCGGGCAGAATTTTGCCTTCGAGGAGTTCGAGCGAAGCGCCGCCGCCCGTGGAGCAGTGCGAAACGGTTTTCGCGACGCCGAATTTTTTCGCCGCCGTTGCCGTATCGCCGCCGCCGACGACCGTTGTCGCGCCGGCTTCCGTCGCCTTTGCGATTGCGTCCGCCATTGCCTTCGTTCCCGCGGAGAAAGCGTCGAATTCGAACACGCCTGCGGGACCGTTCCAAACGATTGTCTTGGAGGAAAGAATGGATTTCGTGAAGATTTCGTTTGTCTTCGGGCCGACGTCGAGCCCCATCCAGCCGGCGGGAATGCCGGTTTCGTCCGTCGCGGCTTGCGTTGCCGCGTCCGCCGCGAATTTGTCGCCGCAGATGTAATCGACCGGGAGCGTGATTTTCACGCCTTTTTCTTTTGCCTTGGCGATGAGCTCGGGAACGAGTTTCGCGCCTTCTTCGTCGAAGAGCGAAGCGCCGATTTCCATGTTCTGCATGACTTTTTTGAACGTGAACGCCATGCCGCCGCCGATGATGATTTCGTTTGCCTTGTCGATGAGGTTTTTAATCAGCGGAATCTTATCGGCGATTTTCGCGCCGCCGAGAATGGCGAGGAGCGGGCGCGCCGGATTGTCGAGCACTTTCGCAAACGCCGTAAGTTCTTTTTCCATGAGGAAGCCGGCGACTTTCACGGGAAGATCGACGCCGACCATCGACGAGTGCGCGCGGTGCGCCGTGCCGAACGCGTCGTTCACGTAAACGTCCACGTTCTTGGAAAGGCTGGCGCGGAACGCCGCGACTTTCGCGGGATCGGCTTTGATTTTGTTGCCGTCGGCGTCTTTCGCCTTGCCTTCTTCCTCGATGTGGAAGCGCAGATTTTCAAGAAGCAGGATTTCGCCCGGCTTCAGCGCCGCCTTTGCGGCTTCGGCGACGGGGCCGACGCAATCTTCGACAAACTTCACCGGCTTGCCGATTTGCTTGGAAAGCTCTTCCGCGACGGGCTTGAGCGAGAATTTCGGCGTGACCTGACCGTTCGGGCGTCCGAGGTGCGAAGCGAGGACGACCGCCGCGCCGTGATCGAGCGCGTATTGAATCGTCGGGAGCGCCGCGATGATGCGTTGCGGGTTCGTGATCGCGCCCGTCGCCTTGTCCTGCGGAACGTTGAAGTCAACGCGGATAAACACGCGTTTGCCGTTAACATCGATGTCTCGAATTGTTTTAGCTGCCATAATTGATAGGATTTTGAAAAGTTCAAACATTAAATGCTTCGTTCCCGCGCGGCGCAATTAGAAATTAGAAAAACGCATCGCAAGCCGCGTTCCCGCCGATTTTTTTTT
>CAVEBA010000186.1:0-521 GCA_963613695.1 Sphaerochaetaceae bacterium | reverse complement strand
GATAAAAACTTTGCGCGCGAGCGGCGTTCGGCGCATTTTGTTGTCCATGAAAACGGCAAAAATTTTGGCGGGAACGGCGGCAATCGCTTTTCTTTTTGCGGGAACGGCGTTCGCGGGAACGCTTCCGGAAACGCTGAACCCCGAGCCGCACCAACGCGATCCCTACGGCTGGGCGGAGCGCCACGCCGCCGTTTTGGAACGCAATAAAACCGTGAAGCCCGCCTACGTTTTCTTCGGCGACAGCACTACGCACTGGTGGGGCGGCGAGCCGAAATCGACAATGCCCGTCATCGGTGCGGATTCTTGGAAAAAACTTTTCGGCAAACACGCCGTTACGAATTTCGGTTTCGGGTTCGACTACATCGACAACGCGTATTACCGCGCGGACAACGGCGAGCTCGACGGCATTTCGCCGCGCGTGATTCTTGTTTGTCTCGGCACGAACAATCTCGGACACCGCGGCGATTCCGCGAAAATTTGCGGCGACAACATGGCGGCGTTCGTCGAATTGCTCCGCAAAA
>CAVEBA010000185.1:0-2866 GCA_963613695.1 Sphaerochaetaceae bacterium | reverse complement strand
GTCGCCGTCTCCCACGAAGCGCAGTGACCACTCCGGAAATGCGACCTGGAGCTTCGACCAAATTCGCAGAAGCAAGTCCGGTCTTTTTGGGGAAAAAACAATCCGCCCGCACCATAATATTTCTTTTCGTTTCCCGGCAGGAGACAGCCCTGCAGGTCTTGCAAAGGGGAGTGGATTTTCAATGGCGCGGACATTCCCGGGTAGCGTCTTCGTATGGAGGATATTTCTGAGATCCTTTTTGTATGCTTCCGAAAGAATGATAAACTGATCACAACAATGAATTGTATTCCGGTAAATTTTTTTAAGCCGCAACCGCATTAAATTTAGAACCAACGATATCACAATCGGGTTTTTGAAAATCAGCCGATTTATTTTCGATGGAAGTTTTCTGAAGATGCCTATTTTCGACATCTTTAGGAACGGAGAGTCTTCTGTATAGAAAAAAGGGGGAAAATGAAGCGCGGTGATGAAAATTAGGTTCTTTTCGGGGGGGGGTATGGAAATGGAGCTGCGCCATCTTGGTTTATAAAGACTTCTATTTTGTGTCGACGAATGAATTCGTGAAACTCTCCTTTGTTTTCAAGGGGGAGAAAATATTGTTCCGGAAGGCAGGGGAGTGAGGGGTAGCGCCGGTTTTTTGCCATGAAAATTACTTTGCACGAGTTTCTTCTGAAGAACTCCGCAAGGGCAAATGTTACTCTTTCGATGCCGCCTTTTTCAGGGAGAATTTCACTGGCGTTATAAAAACAAATTGAAGTGGGCGAGTGCGTCATGTCGTTCGGATTTTGCATGCGAGTACAAACATATTAAAACTGCACAGAAGCATACAAGTCTCCCAATAGTCTGCAATTTGAAAATTTGAAGGGAAAACCGCCGCCGAGTATCTGAAAATCCACGAATTTCACCGATTTCACGGATTGCGTTTCGGGCGGCGTTCCCGCGGGAACGCGCACGGTCTTAAACCGCGAGTGTCGCTAAAATTTCTCCGATCCGTTCGCACTCTGTCTGTGAAAGCGGTGTTCCACGTTTGATTTTTGAAATCAGCGTTTGTTCCGGAATATGCACCGCGCGAGCGATTTTCGACATGTTGACGAACGTGCGCATCGACCGAAGCTTCTCCACGCTTGCTTCCGGGCGCGGAATAGGCAAGCCCGCGGCGGCGCGAGCATCGAGCCAAAGTTTTTTCGCGATGCGTAATTCTTTGAGCGCGGCGGCTTCCGTTTTGCCGTAAGCTTGGCAACCGTCAAGCGCAGGAATCTCTGCGAAAAATTCCTGTTCCTGTTCGTCCCACGTGATTCTGATGGGGAAATTGGTGTTATTCTTCATTACCTACAACCTTGCTGAGACTGCGAATATATCCTGATTTGATTTGAATACATGCATAAAGTTTTATGCGTGTCAAGGGCTTGCGGGAACACGGCAGCGAAATCTTCGCGCATTCTTCTTTCGCCATAGATTGCGATGCGTTCCCGCGCGAATCAAAAATAAGTTTTTACGGCGAATTCGAATTGCTCGACAAAAATCTCCTTGAACGGGAACAGATTGTTTTGTTCGTAAAAAACAAGCAACGCCTCTTTGTAAGCGAGCGGATCGACGGAGCGATATGACAGCGGGCAACAACGATTTGCCATAAGAAGCGCGTTCCCGACGATACGTGCTGTGCGCTTGTTCCCGTCGGCAAACGGCTGAATGTAGGAAATCAAAAGCACGGCGAGCAGTGCTTTTTCAAAAACATCTTTTCGGGCGTTAATCAGCGTGCAGGCTTCGCGCATCGCGTCCTCAATTTGAAATTCATTATCGAGCGGGCGGTAGTTGGTGCCGGTGATTCCGACGCGCCCGCGCCGAATGTTGCGGTCAATGTTCAAGTCTTCAACGAGCAACCGATGAATGTCCGCGATCCCGCGCACGGAAAGCGTGCGCAGATAATCCTCATTTTGCGCGAGAAAATTCAAGGCGGATTTGTGGTTCAGCAACATGACGGCTTCTTCGCGGCTGTGCCCGTGTGCCTCCGTGCGTTCGCGAAGCAGGCGCTCCGTTTCCAAGAGCGAGTATGTGTTGCCTTCGATTTGCGAGGATTTCCAGCAGAGGTCGATTCCGAGGCGCTCCGTCTCCTTCGCAAATTCCGCCGGAGAAAGTCTCGCCGTGTTGCGAGAAAATCTTTCGTGAAGCTGCGCCAACCGCAAATGCTCTTCCGCAGAAAACAAATCTACCAAGGGGAGCAGTTTTTTCATCAAATCAAAATTGAACGATGTCTGCACGACGCGCTCGTCGATTTCTTTTTTAAAATATTCGGCAACGTCAAATGTCCGAAGCAAATGCGTGCGCGGCGTGATGGAGTAGCGCGTTGCTCGCCCCGTTCCCGTGGCCGCGATTTCCCCGCGTGCAACGGCTTCCGCCAAAATCCGCTTCATGGTTGCAACGCTCGGTGCTTGCGCCAACGCCGCCGAGATTTCGGCGCGGGAAGACTCTGGGCGGTAATGCAGAAATCGGAAAATTTCATCGACAAGGCTCTTCATATGCACACATTTTCGGCTCAAAATTGCGGGCGCGCAAGCCGTTTTCGGCTCGATGAGCCGAAAGCTCCCGCGATTCCCGTTCCCGTGAGCTGATTTTCATGCAAACCGCCAACTGCTTTTTTTTGAAAAAAATTGAGGGATTCGGAAAAAAGGGCTTGACGCGCGGGCGGGATTCAAGAATCTTTTTTCTCAAGAAAAAGATTTCGGCTGATTTCTCAAAGCCGTTTTCACGCCTTTAACCCCTAATATCGAGGAAAAAGCTCCATGAATACGACCTCTCGCACCCGCATCGCCGCGCTCGCACTTCTCGCGGGAACGGCACTCGTCCCCGCCGCCCGCGCGGAAATCGA
>CAVEBA010000184.1:0-2874 GCA_963613695.1 Sphaerochaetaceae bacterium | reverse complement strand
CTACCCCGGACTTCCGTCCGGGGTTTCTAAAAGGGACGCGTCTTCGACGCTTTTTGCCTTCCTTTATTTTGCCTATGGCAAAAAAAAGTTGAGGAGTTGAAAAGCGGATTCTCGCTTCGCGAAAAACTAAAAAAGCGAAAGTTGCGAGGGATCGGATTCTGCGCGGCGCGGGGGCGGCGGCGGAGTTTTTTTCGCGGGAACGGCGGGTTCTTCTGCCGCGGCGCGAACGGGCTCGGTTTTTTCGGGAAAATTTCTGCGAAATTCGTTGTTGGTTTGTTCGAGGTCGGCGAGAATTTCCTGCGCGCGGCGAACGACGGATTCCGGCAGTCCCGCGAGCCGCGCGACGTGGATCCCGTAGGAACGATCCGCCGCGCCGGGAATCACGGTGCGCACGAAAATGATTTCGTCGTTCCACTCGCGCACGGCGACGCAGTAATTTTTCACTCGCGGGAGCTCGTCGGCGATGCGCGTCAGCTCGTGATAGTGCGTGGCAAAAAGCGTGCGCGGACCGCGGTCGCCGTTCCCGTGAATGTATTCGGCAACGGACCACGCGATCGAAAGTCCGTCGTAAGTCGAAGTGCCGCGCCCGATTTCGTCGAGAATGACGAGACTTTTCGCGGTAGCGTTGTTGAGAATATTTGCGGTTTCGTTCATTTCGACCATGAACGTCGAGTTCCCGCGGGAAAGTTCGTCGGACGCACCAACGCGGCAGAAAATTCTGTCTACGATGCCGATTCTTGCGGATTTTGCGGGAACCCAGCAACCGAGTTGCGCGAGCAAAACGATGAGCGCAACTTGGCGGATGTAGGTGGATTTGCCCGCCATGTTCGGTCCCGTGATGATGTTGATTTGCGTTCCCGCGGAGGAAAGCTCCGTGCTGTTCGGAACGAACGCCTGCGACGTTCCCGGGCGGCGCAACATTTGTTCGACGACGGGATGGCGACCGTCAACGATTTGAAGCTCGTCGGACTCGTCCACTTCCGGCTTGCAGTAATCCCATGTTTGCGCGATTTGCGCCCAGCCGGCGAGCACGTCGAGCTCGGCGAGCGCGTTGGCGGTTTCCGTGAGCGATGCCGTTCGCGCGAGCGTTTTTTCCACGAGTTCGGCGTAGAGTTCGGCTTCGCGTTGGGCGACGAGTTCGTCCGCCTGCAAAATTTCGCTTTCCTTTTGGCGAAGCTCGGAAGTGGTGTAGCGCTCGGCGTTGACGAGCGTTTGCCGGCGCGTCCACGTGGCGGGAACCTTGCCGATGTTTGCTTTCGTAACTTCGATGTAATAACCGAACGCTCCCGTGTAGCGCACGCGCAGATTGCGAATGTCGGTTTCGTTTTGAAGGCGTTTTTCAAAAGCGATGAGCCACGAGCGGCTGTTCGTGCAAAGGCTGCGCAACTCGTCGAGCCGCGCGTCGAACCCGCGGCGAATTGCGCCGTTCACGTCGACGGGCAATTCGTCTTCGAGCGCTTCGGCAAGCGCTTGCGCGAGGTCAGCGTGCGGATCGATTCGGGCGTTGACGGCGTCGAGCGGCGACGGTGAAACGATTTCGAGCGCGTCCTTGATTTCGGGAATGTGCTGAAGCGTTTCGCGAATGGCACCGAGTTCCCGCGGCGTGCGAATGCGATTTTGCAAACGCGCGAGCGTGCGGGAAACGTCTTTGATGTAGGCGAGCTCGGTCAACACGCGCGACATCACGGTGGCGCTTTTGAAAAACGCTTCTACGCAGTCTTGGCGATTGCGAATGATTTCCGTGTCGCGCGGCGGAGCGGAGAGCCAGCGTTCGAGCAAGCGCGCGCCGGCGGCGGTGTGCGTGCCGTCGATTGCCGCGAGCAGTGAGCCGTCGCGCGTTCCCGCGGCGGAGCGAAAAAGTTCGAGATTGCGCGTTCCCGCCGAGTCGATGATCAGCGCGTCTTCGTCGTGTTGCTCGGCGATTTTGCGAATGTGCCCGGGCGATTCGCAGAGCGTTTCCGAAATGTAGGAAAGCAACGCTCCCGCGGGACCGAGCGCCGGATTTTTGTCGGAAATTCCGAAGCCGGCGAGCCCGTTCACCTTGAGAATGCGGCAAACGGTTTCTCTTCCGATTTTCGGATCAAACTGCCAATCCGCCGCGCGGGAAACAAGATTCCACTGCAACAGCGAGTCGAGGCATTCCGGCGTGCGTCCCTGTTGCCACGATTCCGGAATGAGAATTTCGCTCGGACGCAACGCCTGAAGCGCAGCGAGCAGCGTTTCGCGTTCCCGCGATGTGGCGATGCGAAATTCCGCCGTCGAAACATCGAGCCATGCGGCGTGAAGCCCGGCGCGGTTGTCATCGAGCGCGAGAATGTAGTTGTTGCGTTTCGCGTCGAGCTGCGCATCGTCGAGCGTCGTTCCCGGCGTAATGATTCGGACGAGCGCGCGCTTGACGAGCTTGCCCGGCGTGGGCGTTTCCGTCTGCTCGCAAATGGCAATTTTTACGCCGGCGTTGAGCGCTTTTTGCAAATAGGTTTGCACGGAGTGATACGGCACGCCCGCAAGCGGCGCTCCCGCGCGTTTCGTGAGCGTGAGCCCGAGCAACTCCGCCCCGCGCTCCGCGTCCGCACCGAACATTTCATAAAAATCCCCGACACGGAAAAACAGCAACGTATTGGGCGGGAGCTTGTTTCGAAATTCCCAATATTGCTGGACCATCGGGGTCTTGTTCAAATCGGCGGACATTGCGGCGAATTGTCTAATGAAAGCTTTTGCGGGTCAAAGGAAATTTCCGTTCCCGCGCGGGAACGCGAAAAATTTTACTGGAAGTAATAGAAGTTTTTTAAGGGTTTTTGGTGGCTATTGGCTAAACGCTAAGCGCAAACAGCCAACAGCTTTTTTCAACCGGCAAGGCACAGAAGAGGAAGAAGA
>CAVEBA010000183.1:0-2877 GCA_963613695.1 Sphaerochaetaceae bacterium | reverse complement strand
TCGCCGGAAGATTCGTCGGGAAGAATCGGCGCGGCGGGGCGTCCGAAAATCGACGGCGAAAGAAACGGTTTTCCGGTGTTGGCGACGACTTGCACGGCGCGGTCGTCCCAAAGCTCGATCATGGCGAAATCCTTGCGATTTGTTACTTCGAGCTCGGGCAATCCGTTGTCGGCGAGCCATTTTTTGACGGGTAGAATCCCGGCGTCGCCCTCGCCTGCGCGCGCGGTAAAAATTTTAATCGTGTAGCCCTCGGCGAGCCAGTGGCGCACGCGCGCGAGCATGACGGGAACGGGAGAGCCGATGTGGTCGAGCCCGCGCCAACCGTCGTAGCGTGCGAGCGTGCCGTCGAGATCGACGCCGATCCACGCGCGCGCGCCGGAAGTTTCGTCATCGGGCGTCGTTCCCGCGGGAACGGCTTCGGGGACTTCGGGCGTGTTTTCCGGAAGCGCTTCGTTGCACGCCTCGGCGTCGAAATCCGCCTGTGTTTTTTTGCGTTTTTTTGAAAAAACTTTTTTCAGAAACCCGAGCATCGGTTTGCTCCTTTCAGTCTTTTTTCGGGAAAATCAGCGAAAGCAAAATCGACACGGCGAAGACTCCGCCGAGCACGGAAAGCGATTGTCCGATTGAAAAATGGAATTCCCACTCGCCGGGAAGTTCGGCGCCGACGAGTTTTATGCCGATGAAAACGAGCGCCACGCCCAACCCGAAATGCAGGAAGCGCAACATTTTCATAAAGCCCGAAAGCGCAAAGAAAAACGAGCGCAGACCGAGAATTGCGAAGATGTTCGACGTGAACGCGAGAAACATTTTTTCCTCGGCGGAAATTCCCGTTTTCGGCAACACACCGAGCACGGCGGGAACGCTGTCCACCGCGAAAAGCACATCGGAAAGCTCAATCACGAGCAACGCGAGAAAGAGCGGGCTCGCGAAAAGCAGACCGTCTTTGCGGAAAAAGAAATCGTGCCCGTGAAGCTCCGGCGAAAAGCGGCAGAGCTTTGTCGCGACGCGCACGACGACGTTCCCGGAAATGTCTTTGTCCTCCTTTTGCGGGAAGAAAAGTTTCACGCCCGTAAAAATCAGAAACGCGCCGAAGAGCCAGAGCATCCAGTCGAATTTTTCAACCAGTGCAACGCCGCCGAAAATGAACAGCGCGCGAAAAACCACCGCGCCGATGATGCCCCAAAAAAGCACGCGATGTTGGTATTTTTCCGGAACTTTGAAAAAAGAAAAAATCAGAATGAACACGAACAGATTGTCCACGCTCAGCGCGAGCTCCAACAGATAACCCGCCGAGAAAAGCTGCGCTTTTTCCTGTCCGTGCCACGCCCAAATTCCGCCGAACGCCGCGCCCGCAAGCGCAAGCCAAACCACGCTCCACACCGCCGCTTCGCGAAACGGAACCGGCTTGTCGTCCTTGTGAAAAACGCCGAGATCAAGCGCGAGCATCGCCGCGACAAACACACCGAAAACCGCCCACGCCCAGTGCGGGAACGCTTCGCTCGCGGGAACGCACTCGCCGCTCGCCGCCGTCGCGAAAAGAAGAAAATTGCCGAAAATACTCATCGCCTCGCGCATCATCTTGCGGCAATCGCGCCGTTCGCGCAATTTGAAACTGCCCGCCGCTCGGATAAAATTTGACAGTGCACGGCGTTCCCGCAAAAATTTCGTGCATGAAAAAATACCTTTTCCCCATCGCCCTTTTCATCGCGGGAACACCGCTTTTCGCCGAAAACGTTCCCGCGCCCGAAATCGCGGAAACCGTCGCCGCAAGCGCCGCAAAAGCCGACTGGAATCAAATTTTCGCCGACGGCTTGCTCGATGCCGACGGGAACGCCGTTTCCCTCGCCGAATTGAAAAAGAAGAAATTCATCGGCGTTTACTGCTCCGCTTCGTGGTGCGGACCGTGCCGGCAGTTCACGCCGCAGTTGGTTGATTTTTACAAAAAAAATTCGGACAAAATCGGAATCGTGCTCATCGGTTTGGACAACAGCCAAGCCGCCGTGCTCAAATACATGAAAGATCACGAAATGCCGTTTTTCACCGCGAAACATAATTCCGCCGGCGCAAATCTTTACACGCGGGAACAGGGGGTGCGCGGAATTCCCGATTTCCGCGTTTTCAAAAAAAACGGACAGCGCGTCGTTGAATACGGACGCGACCTCGACGCCGTCGCAAAAGCAATCGGCGGACAACGCTGAAACGCCGCCGCCGCGGGAACGCCATGAAAATTTCGATTCGAGATTTTCACCACATCGTCTGGGATTGGAACGGCACGTTGCTCGATGACCTTTGGTTGTGCATGGAGTCGCTCGACCTCCTGCTCGCCAAAGCCGGCAAGCCGCCGATCGATGCCGAAACGTATCGCCGCATTTTCAATTTTCCCGTAATCGACGTTTATCGCGCGCTCGGATTCGACACTTCGAAAACGGCGTTTGAAGCGATGAGCCGCGAGTTCATGGATCACTACGAAGCCAATCGTCTCGAATGCACTTTGCAAAAAGGCGCGCGGCGATTCATTCACACCGTGCACGCGCTCGGCATCACGCAGTCCGTGCTCTCCGCTTATCGCCACGACCGCCTCGCCACAATCATCGCCGAACACGATTTGGAAAAATACTTCGTCAGCCTCAGCGGGAACGACGATATTTTCGCGCACGACAAATCTTACCGCGCGCCCGGACATTTGAAAAAACTCGGCATTCCCGCAGAATTCGTGCTCTACGTGGGCGACACGCTGCACGATGTCGAAACCGCTCGCGCAATGGGCGTGCAATGCGTGCTCATCGACCACGGTGCCCGCGCGCACCAGTCGCGGGAACGCATGCTCGCCTCCGGCGTTCCCGTCATTCGCACCTACGAAGAATTGCTCTGATTTTT
>CAVEBA010000182.1:0-2909 GCA_963613695.1 Sphaerochaetaceae bacterium | reverse complement strand
TTTGCCGCAGGCAAAAATCCGCACGATACTCCTAAACTCCTCAACCTTCTCAACTTTTTTCGCGGGAACGCGAAAACAGTTTTCAGTTGTCGGTTGCTCTCCGGCGCGGGAACGCGCATACTCGCGCGCACTATGAGTTCTCAAAACCAAGAAGAAGTGCTGCAAATTTTCAAAGACAGCGGCGCGCTCCTTTCGGGGCATTTTATTTTGCGTAGCGGTTTGCACAGCGCGAATTATTTTCAGTGTGCGCAGGTGTGCCAGTATATGGACAAGGTCTCGCGGCTTGTCGAGTTGTTGCTCCCGAAGTTGCGCGGGCTCGGCGCGGAAACGGTGCTTGCGCCGGCGATGGGCGGGCTTGTCGTCGGGCAGGAAATCGCGCGACAGCTCGGCGTGCGTTTCATTTTTGCGGAAAAGGAAAACAATCGCCTCGTGTTGCGGCGCAATTTCAAAATCAATCCGGGCGAAAAAATTCTCGTCGCGGAGGACGTTGTCACGCGCGGCGGGCGCGTGATTGAGTGTGCGGAAATTATTCGCGAGTGGGGCGGCGTTCCCGTGGCGTGTGCGATGCTTGTGGATCGTTCTGCCGGGAACGCGACGTTGCCGATGCCCGCTGTTTCGCTGCTCGAGCTTTCTTTCCCGACGTATCCCGCCAATGCGCTCCCGCCGGAGCTCGCCGCGATTCCCGCGACGCATCCGGGCAGCTGATTTTTTCTAAAAAATTTTTCTTTTCATGAAGACCGAATTCCGAGCCTCGGCGCCGCGTCTGCCGAAAAAATTCAATCCGGTTCCGTTTGCGTATCATCAGGAGCTGGAGCTCGAGATCGCGACGCTGACGAATCTCGGCGAAGGCGTTGCGCGGCACGACGGCTGGGTTGTCTTCGTTCCCGGCGTGCTTCCGGGCGAACGCGTTCGCGCGCGCGTCTGGCACAATGCGAAAAATTTTTCGCGCGCCGATCTTGTCGAAATTCTCGTTCCCGCGAAAAACCGCGTTGCGCCGCGTTGTCCGCTCTTCGGCACGTGCGGCGGCTGTCAGTATCAGAATCTTGATTACGCGGCGCAGCTTGAATGGAAAACGCGGCAGGTTGCCGAGCTGTTCGAGCGCATCGGGAAAATTTCCTTTCCCGTCGCGCCTTGTCACGGCTCGCCGAAGCGCTACGGCTATCGCTCGAAAATCACGCCGCACTTCGAGCGTCCGCGCGCGGGCGAAACGGATTTCCCGATCGGATTTCTCGCCGCGGGAACGGCGCGGCGCATCACGGACGTTCCCGCGTGTCCGATTGCGACCGATGCCGTGAACGCCGCGCTCCCGCAGTTGCGAAAAAATATTCGCGAACGCGCCGCGCGTGGCGAGTTTCGCAAAGGTGCGACGATGCTCGTGCGCGAAACGCTCGAAGGCATTGCCACCGATCCCAAGGCGCCTGTTTCCGAGCGCGTCGGCGAGCTCACGCTGAAATTCGTTGCGGGAGATTTTTTCCAAAACAATCCGTTCATCTTGCCGGAGTTTGTCGAATTCGGCGTGCGTGCGGCGCGCGGGAACGGCGATTGTAAATTTCTTGTAGATACATATTGCGGGAGCGGGCTTTTTGCGCTTTCCGCGGCAAAACATTTTGAACGCGTGCTCGGTGTCGAAGTCAGCGAAGACGCCGTCGTAAAAGCGCGCGAGAACGCGACGGCGAACGGGCTTGCGAACTGCGCGTTTTCTGCGGGTTCGGCGGAAACGATTTTCGCGGAAGTGCCGTTCCCGCCGGAGGAAACGGCAATCATCATCGACCCGCCGCGCAAAGGTTGCGACGAAGCGTTCATCGCGCAGCTGCTCGCGTTTGCGCCGCGCCGCATCGTGTATGTTTCCTGCGGTCCGGACACGCAAGCGCGCGACATCCAGCGCATTCTCGCGAGCGGCGCCTACGCGCTCGAAGCGGTGCAACCGTTCGATCTTTTCCCGCAAACGCGCCACATCGAAAACATCGCCGTGCTCGTTCGAAAATAATTTTTTTACCATGAGAAATTTTATCCTCGCCTTCGCCCTACTCGTCGTCGTCGCGCTGCTCGGCGTCATCTTTTACGTGCGCGTGTTCACGCGGGCGGATCCGCAATTCACCGCGACGCTCGAGAGTGTCGTTCCCGCGAAAATCGACGGCTGGGAAGTCGAGGACATTCCGCTCGCGGAAACGGAAGGCATGCGCGAATACGTGGGCAAAATGCTGAAGTTCGACCAATACGTTTCCCGAAAATTTCACAAGGGCGATCTGACGATTGTTTTTTACGCCGCCTACTGGGAGCCGAACGGGAAAACGCCGTTCGATGCGGGCGGGCACAATCCCGATTCGTGCTGGGTAAATTTCGGTTGGAATCGCGACGCTCGCGCCTACTCCAACGCGGGGAAAAAACTCGGCGGACGCGAGCTCGTGCCGTTCGAATTCGGCATTTATTCCAAGGACGGCGAACGCCAGCCCGTGATTTTTTGGCATCTCGTCAACGGAATGCCGTTCATTTACGAAACGCAGGAAACCGGTTGGCGGGAAGGCGTCGCGGGTGCGGTCGAGCGCGTGAGCGTGCGCATGGAAGACTTTCGTCGCCTCGGGCTGAACCAACGGCGGGAACAAATGTTTATCCGCATCTCGTTCCCGAATCAGGATTTTGAAAAGGTTTTCGCGAATCCCGATTTTCGCGATTTCATGCTCAAACTCGATCGTCTCGGAATTTTTACCGACGAACCGTGGCGATGAATTGAAAAAAAATGAACGACGGCAACTCCGGAGGAAAAAAATTCGGAACGGCGGCGTGGGCGATTTACGACGTCGGGCACACGGCGTTTTCGATGCTCGTTCTCGCCGTGATGTTCCCGATTCTTTTCAACGAACATTGGAGTGCATCGTTGCCGGCGCCGAGCGAAAAAACGTTTTGGTATT
>CAVEBA010000181.1:0-2957 GCA_963613695.1 Sphaerochaetaceae bacterium | reverse complement strand
GCCTCAAAGGCGGACGCCATCGAATGATCCATGTTGTTGTAGCGATGCTGTCCGTTTCTTCCGATGCAGTAGAGATTCCCGAGCGAATCCAAAAACGCGACGAGCGCGTCGATATCCTTGTAAGTGTCGAAATACGCGGGATAGGCTTTCTTTACTTTTTCGACATGAAAATCGAGCGGCTCGCTTGCGGAATCGACGATACCCATCGTCCGCAGTTCAGACAAACCTTTCTCTGCCCATTCGCGTTCTGAAAGTCGCCAGAATGCGTCCCCCTCGTCGCAGAAATATTCGAGACCGAGCCACACCGTATTCTCCGGATCTGCCACCAAATACGGCGACCAATTATTGAAAATCTGAATGCGACCGATTTTGACTCCGCTTTCCTGCACATAAATCCAACAGTCGGGAACGATGTTCCCGAGCGTTTTAAGGTGCGTTTCATTTTTTAGGTTCAGCTTTTCAAAAAGCATTCCGACAGTGACGAAATCGCGATACGGCAATCCGGCAGCGATTGCGGCGACGTTCGCGGGAACGTCGTTCATACCCGCGACGAGATCTTTCAACGGCATCGAAGAAATAAAAATATCGGCAGGAAATTCACACGCGTTCCCGCCGCATTCGCAGATCACTTTTTCGACTTTGCCGCCGGAGAGGACGATGCGCCGCACTTCGCAGTTTTTCTCGATGCGCCCTCCGAGAGCTTCGACTTTTTCCGCGAGCGTTTCCCAAAGTTGCCCGGGACCGAATTTCGGATAGGAAAATTCCTCAATGAGCGAGGTTTCGACTTTGGCGTTCCCGCGCTTTGCAAACGGGAACAGCTTGAAGAATATGTCGCGCAAAATCGCGAGAATCGAAAGTCCCTTTACGCGTTGTGCACCCCAATCCGCTGAGATTTCGCGCGGGTGGCGCCCCCAAAGTTTTTCCGTGTAGCTTTCGAAAAACATCGAGTAGAGCTTGCGCCCGAAGCGATTGATATAAAAATTCTCCAACGATGTTTCCGGGAGCTTGCGCACCAACGAAGCAAAGTAGCTCAGCCCTGCCGCCGCCGTCGTAAACAGACCCAAGTTGCGAATCGTGGCAAAATTCATTCGCACGGGATAATCGAAAAACTTTTTCAGATAGTAGATGCGGGAAACGCGGTTGCGAGTCAGCATCACGACATCTTCGCGCTCCGGATCCGGACCGTTTGCGGCAAGCGGAATCGTGCGTCCGAGTTTTCTGTCATCGAATGCGGGAGCGCCTTGTCGTGGCATCAGTTTTTCCCACATCGCCGTAACTTCGCCGTCTTTCGAGAAAAAGCGGTGTCCGCCGATGTCCATGCGGTTTCCCTTGTGGCGAACAGTGCGTGAAATGCCGCCTATTTCGGACGATGCTTCAAGGATGACTACGTGAAAGTCTCGCGATTTCGTGAGGATTTCATAGGCGGCAGTCAGCCCTGCCGGCCCCGCTCCGATGATGACGACGTTTTTCATGAGAAAAAGATTTTTTCTATAGTTTCGTTTCAACATACAGGACGGGAACGCAGCGTTGCAAGGATTTTACACTACGTTTCTGACGGTGCTCACGGTTCGGGAATTTTCGCATAATTTGGGGCTCGTGCAGAAATTTTCACTCACAGACCGGCTGAAAGCGCTTCGTGCCTCGGCGGGAATGACGCAGGAGGAATTTGCGGAATTCGCGCGTATGGACTACAAGACGTATCAGCACATCGAGGCTGGGCGCCGCCCGAGCCTACGCTTATGCACGATTGAAAAGCTCTGCGATGCTTACGGAATTCAGTTTTGGGAATTTTTTCATCCCGAGCTTCCGGTGTTGAAAGTGAAACTCCCGCGCCGAATTTCTTCCGCCGTTCACAAGGCGAGGAAAGAGAAACGTTCCGCGTAGTCAACTTTTTCGCGGGGGCGGCGGTAGTTTCGGCTTTTCGCCGTGCAGAAAAAACTGTTTCATCTTCGCCGACGGCGGAAATTTTTCTTCATTTTTTCAGAGTTATGGCAAATTTCATCAATCAGCAAATCATCAGCGCGCTGAATCAAAAATTCGGCGAAGTCGGGCAAGTGGACGACCTTTCGTTTTCGAGCGATTCGGTGTCCGTTACGTTGAATCTTGCGGGCGAGCCTGCGCCCGTGACGCTTGAAGCGCACGGGCTTGCGTGGAATGTCTCGGACGGGAAAATGCACGTGCATTTTTCGGAGCTTCGTTGTCCGGAAAAGCGTTGGGTGCAGGAAATTTTCAAAATCGTTGCGGAAAAAACCGGGCGCGAGATTTCGTTTCCCGACAGCATCAAGCTGATGCCGCTGAAAATGCTGCTTCAAAAAAAGCGCGACTGAGTGCGCGCGTGCGGATCTTCGCGGAACGTGTCGTTGCCGGAGACAGAAAATTTTTGCTCGCGCATCGTTCCCGCGTTGAATGCGGCTTGGGCGAGCGGGGCGGAGTTGCTTTCCGTGGCGTTCCCACCGCTTCCCGAATCGGCGTTTGCGGTGCTTGCGAGCGCGGAAAGTGCGGCGCGGCGTTTTCATTTTGAGGATTTTCGCACGGGAACGGCGCTTGCGGCGTGGGATTTTCGCGTGGCTCCGCCGATTTTTTTCGCGCGAGGAATTTCTTCGTTCAAAAAAAATCTTCCTGCGCGTTGTGCGCGGCTTGCGCTCGACAATTCGGCGGAAGAAAAAAGTGTTCCCGCGCCGAAAATTTTTGTCGCGGGAGCGTTTGAGAAAAATGCGTTTTCGCGAGCGGAAATTCCCGTGTGGCAAATTTCCCGCGAGGGCGGCGCAACGCGAATTTCCGCGCAGATTTTTCTTGCGGGAACGCCGGCGGCGGAGCGCGTTGCCGATTTGCTGACGCGCGAATTTTCCGTTTTGCGCGAGCTTGCGGGAACGTCGTTGTTGCGCGTTGCGGCGTTGCCGAAAATTTCTCCGTGCGCGGCTTGCGGCGACGATGATTTCGCGAGCTACTGCGGGAAC
>CAVEBA010000180.1:0-3049 GCA_963613695.1 Sphaerochaetaceae bacterium | reverse complement strand
AAAATCGTCTCCGAAGGAGGCGAACCGCCCGCAAGCTCGGACGTTCCCGGGAAGTTCGCCTCCTTCGGAGACGCGGTTTCTTCATGCATTAACCGTAGGACTCGCGCGTTCCCGCGCTCGTCCCACGGTTAGCGTCAGTTCGCCCGCTCCGCGGACGGGAATTTCTTGAAAATGGATTTCGATGCGGAGACGTGGACGTCTCCGCCCCCAAGAAAACAATCCCTTAAAAAACTTCTATTACTTCCAGTGGAAATTTTCGCGTTCCCGCGAAAAAGGAAACGGCTTGCAAATCGTTTTTTTTTTGCAAAATGGCGCTCAACAAACGGGACGTTCCCGTTGGTAAAAAATCCTCAAAGACAACAACAGCAATGAAATCAAAATATCCCATTCTTTTTTCTTTCAGCTTGGCGGCGCTCGTGTGCTCGGGCGCGCTTCCCGTTCCCGCCGCGTTCGGGCGCGACGACGAAAAGCCGCGCATCGTGCGCGAAGCCGAACGGCGGGAACGCGAGCGACAAAACACGCAGTGGACGCCGGAAAATATTCGCGCGAATCCCGCGCTTTTTCTGCAGGACATGATCGCCGCAAGCGATGCGCTCAAAAACAAAATCGAGGCGCAGGACATCGCCTTTATTCGCCTCAAAAAACAGGCGGCGCGCAAGGTTTCCGAAGCGGACAGCGCAATCGCGCGCTACACGAAGTTTTTGAACGAAGCGAAAAAACAATACAAGGCGGCAAAGGAAAACGGGAACGCGTTCCCGGTGAACGTGAACGGCTTTGAGCTTAGCGAGGAAGAACTTTCGGAGAAGGTCGCCGATGCGCTCGAACGCATCGAGCTTTCGAAAAAATCGCGTGCGACAAATTCGGTCGTCGTGAAAAAAGTGGAGATTCGGCAAGGCGTTTTGAAAACGAAAGCGCGGGAACTGCGCTCGATTCGGCGCAAGCTCGTGTTGCAACTCGAGCAGGTGAAAATGAACGAAGCACTTGGCGAAATCGACTCGTTCACGGAAGTGCTCGGCGTGCTCAAAGATATGTCGTTGGAAATTTCCGAAGATCCCGCGAAGCTCTCGCTTGACGATATCACCGAAGAAGACCCCGACAAGGCACGCAAACAATCCGCCGAAGATTTCCTCGAAAGCTAAAAAAAAGAAACTGCGAATAGACGAATTTTTATGAAGACACATAAGCTACTAACAATCCTTGCGGTGGCGACCTTGCCGTTTTTCGCCGCGTGCGTATCGGACGCGGAACGGCAACGCATCGCTGCGGAACAAGCGGAACAAGCGAAAGCTCGCGCCGAAGAAGAAAAGCGCCTTGCGGCGGAGCAAGAGGAACGCCGTCAACAGGCGCTTGCCGAGGCCCGCAAAAATTTAGTCGCGCTTGAAAAACAACTTGTTCGAGCACGACTTCTGGGCGAAATCCTCCCGGCAGAGGAAAAACTGAGCGAGGAGGAGCGTTCCCGCGGGTGGGCTTTGCTGACGGAATTCGGCGAAGCGCATATGCCGCAACTCATGGACCGTTGCGCAACGGCACGGCGAAATTTCCTTGAAGCGAAAGCGAATCTCGCCGAATTGGTTACAGCGTTGAAAGCAGAAGATTCGTCGTTCGATCCGGACGCGGATTCCGACACGCATTCTGCCAATCGCCGTTCCCGCGACAATGCGAAGCCGAAAACGAATCCTATTTTTGAGACGGCGAAAAATCGTTGGTTGGACTTGGCGGCGGAGTATTGGTGGCTACGCTACAAGCTCACGGACAATTATTCCGCATTCAAGGTCGGCGCGCTTGCCACGGATGAACTCGCCGCCAAAGACGAAGAAATCACAGAGCTTTTGAAATGAAATTCGCATTCCCGCATCGTGCGTGGTGGCGGAGACATTCGAGTCTCCGCTTCGGCACGAGGGAACGCAGTTCAATCCGAAAAATTTACAAAGTTTTTTTAACACACATCCTTTTTCAAAAAATGAAACCCTTTATAAAATCACTTCTTTTCGCCGCACTTGTGGCAATTTGTGTTCCCGCGACGGTGTTTGCCGCGCCGGAAAACCACGAGGAATTCGCGCGGCAATACATGCCCGAATCGCAGGCAATATTCGAGCGCTTCCGCAAGGAGTGCGCGGAAACGCGTAAGCTCCGCGACGAGCTTGCTGCCGAGCTTCGCGTGATGAATCGCGAGCTCGACGACGATGAGGGATATTGCGCGCTTACCGAAAAAATTGCGGGGCTCGACTGCCGCGAATCAGCTTGGGCGGCGATGCTCAAAGACGCGTTTTTCAAACACAAGGCGGCGATGATTACCGCGGAAAAGCTCGCAGAAGACGATGTCGCACTCGCGAAAAGATCTCTTGCTTGGGAAAAGAGTGCGCTGAAAACCATGGTCAAAAATTACGTGGCAATGTTTGGCGCGCGCCCATGACAGTGAAAATCCCGGGCAAGCCATACGCATTCGGAAAATACGAAATAACGCAGAAGCAATACCAGGCCGTGATGGGCAAGAATCCGTCTTATTTCAAAGGCAAAAATCTTCCGGTGGAAAATGTTTCGTGGGCTGACTCCGTCGAGTTCTGCCAAAAATTGACAATGTGGGGACACGCGTACGGAAGGATTTCTGCGAATCAGGAATACCGCTTGCCGACACCATCCGAATGGGAATACGCCTGTCGCGCGGGAACGACAACGTATCATTACACGGGCGATACAGTGAAAGATTTGGATCGCGCGGGGTGGTATCGCGGAAACAGCGGAGGAAAAACACACCCCGTCGGACAAAAAGAGCCGAACGCGTTCGGGCTTTACGATATGCACGGGAACGTTGAAGAATGGACGTCTTCGTGTCGTTTGGTTTGTGGTGGCAGCTGGGCCGGTTCCGATCGTAGATGTGAGTCATCAAGCGTCGACTCATGTTCGCCGGACTGCCACGGTGCCGGGATTGGCTTCCGTGTTGTTCTCGATCCCGCGACCTCGCAGGAGAAATAAATTCTGTTTCCGATGACAAAACCGTTCCCGCGATTGGTTTCGCGGGAACGGTTTTTTTGTGCATGCGTTTTTCGGT
>CAVEBA010000179.1:0-3166 GCA_963613695.1 Sphaerochaetaceae bacterium | reverse complement strand
GCCGTGAAGAACCTCAAAAACGCCGGCTGGGCGATCGAAAACATCACGGGAACGGACACCGGCGTGTTCACGTCAACGGAAACGCAGGCTACGATCGCTGCGGGAACAACGGGGTCTTCACTCACGACACTGGTCGGTACAAATCGCTATACCTTTTCTGTCGTTTTCACGGTGAACAAATCTGCTTTCGAGGCACTTACAGGCACCACCTATAACAATGGAGTTTTGGTTTCCGGAAATAACTCAAGCGACAACTACACTGGGATCGTGGGTGCCGGTCTTAACTCCGGAAATATTACCGGAGTGTGGGAAGGTGGCACGTGGACGAATCTTAAAATTGCAAACGCGACAAACTATGCCGATGCCAACGATTTAATCACCATCGGTTTTGTTTATAATAGCGGAGACACAGGCTCAAACCTCTACGTGCTGAACACGGACGGCACGACAACGACGTCCGGTACTGGAGGTGGTGGTTTGCGCGGTGCCGGGAACATCGTCACCGCCGTGCTTTCCAATCTGAGCGACGTTTCCTACTCCAATCTCTACTGGTTCAACACTGCGCTTAGCGCGACGGATATGACGAGCGCGATGACAACGGTCGGCTCCGGCTACGTCTGGGCGGGAACGACCTCCGACAATGTGTGGGACACGACAAGCACGAACTGGCTGAAAGACAGCGAGAAAGTCGCGTTCACCTCCGGTAGCTCGGTTATCTTCGGGAACGCCGCCGAAAGCAAATCCGTGGAGATCGATTCCGCAATCACGGCGGCTGACGTTTCCGTTATGACGGACTATTCGTTCACCATCAACGAGGGCGGCTCGCTCACAGCAGATTCAATTGCTCTTGCGAGTAGCGCAACGATGAATGTCGCCGGCACGGTATCGGCAGAAACGCTTTCCACTTCGGGAACGCTCACGCTCTCGGGTGCGGGAACGTCAATCTCCGACCTTCGTATTAGTGGCGGTTCTGTGAACATCACCGCCGGCGAAGCGACGATTACGGGAGACCAAACGCTCGTCGGCGACTTGACCATCGGCGGGAACGCGACGGTTAAGGTCGGGAAAACGGATTCGCTCAAATATGAGGCGAGCAACACGATTACCGTGAATAAGGGTGGCACGCTTGATTTGGGCACGTATCGTTGGACGGTTGGCGCGAACAACAAAATTGTCCTCGCCGGAGGCACGATTAAGGGCGAGGGCGATGAAAAAGGCGCGTTGGACTTTTATAAATCCGGAACCGTGACGGCAAAGGCGAACACCGAGTCTGAAATCTCGGCGAACGTGAGACTTCGGAAAGATTCAAACTCCACTGCTACCGAAACATTTTCGACAGAAACCGGTGCGAAATTGCTGATCTCCGGAAAGGTTACCGATGGGGGCGCCATGATAAAGTCCGGTGACGGTTCGCTGACGCTGACAGGAACGAACACCTACACGGGCGGAACAACGGTTTCCGCGGGAACGCTTGTCGCGAAAAGCGCGAGTGCGCTCGGCACGGGAACGGTTACGGTCGCGGAAAATGCGAAGTTGTCGCTCGGCACGAACGCGGTTTCGATCGGAACGCTTTCCGGCGCGGGAACGATCGGGCTTGCCACGGGAACGACGTCATCGACGCTGACGGTGAATCAGTCGGCGGACGGAGAATTTTCGGGAACGCTTTCCGGCGCGGTTTCGCTCGCCAAATCCGGCTCCAAATCTCTGACGCTGAGCGGAGACAATTCCTCGCTCACGGGGAATGTTGAAATCAACGCGGGAACGCTCGTCGCGAAAAACGCGAGTGCGCTCGGCACGGGAACGGTTACGGTTGCGGAAAACGCGACGCTGTCGCTCGGCACGAGCGCGGTTTCGATCGGAACGCTTTCCGGCGCGGGAACGATCGGGCTCGCCACGGGAACGACAGCTTCGACGTTGACGGTGAATCAGTCGATGGACGGAGAATTCTCGGGAACGCTTTCCGGCGCGGTTTCGCTCGCCAAATCCGGCTCCAAATCTCTGACGCTGAGCGGAGACAATTCCTCGCTCACGGGGAATGTTGAAATCAACGCGGGAACGCTCGTCGCGAAAAACGCGAGTGCGCTCGGCACGGGAACGGTTACGGTTGCGGAAAACGCGACGCTGTCGCTCGGCACGGACGAGGTTTCGATCGGAACACTTTCCGGTGCGGGAACGATCGGGCTTGCCTCGGGAACGACAGCTTCGAAGCTGACGGTGAATCAGTCGGCGGACGGAACGTTCAGCGGGGATATCGGAAATATGACTTCCGGACCTGTGTTGATTTCTCTCGTCAAAAACGGAACGGGAACACTGACGTTGAACGGATCGGTTATTTTGAGTGATGCGAGTTTCTCTACATTGGGAAATGTCTCCGTGAAAGAGGGAACGCTGAAAGTCGGCGTCGACAGGTATGTATACGCGGGAACGCTTTCTATTGCGAAATCCGCTTCGTTCGAGGTGGTCGGTAGTGAGACTGCTGCCGCTCCGCACTTCCAATCCGTGGAGATTTCTAAGGGCGCGACGATTGTCATCGATATGAGCGCGTTTGCGGACAAGACGGAAACGTTTGCGTTGGATATTCTTACGACGAGCGCGTTGAAATACAACGGCGCAGACATTAGCGATGTGAGCACGCTTCTCACCGACGGAGTGGTGTCGCTTTCGGGTTGGGACAAGACCGGGTGGACGGAATCGCTCTCGCTCGTGTCGGGTTCGAACACTAACACGCTGAGACTCACGATGACGATTCCCGAGTCGAGCACGTTCGGTTTGCTTGCGGGAGTCGGAGCGTTGGCGCTTGTTGTGGCGCGTCGCCGGCGTCGTGCGAAGTAAGAAAAAAGCATTTCCGGTGAGGGTGGTTTCTCATCGGAGGTTTTCATGTGGTTAGTTTGCGTTCCCGCGGGGATACCTCGCGGGAACGTTTTTTTTCGCCTTCGGCGAAAAAACAACTGGGGGCGGAGACGTCCACGTCTCCGCGCGAAATCTCCGCGCGCGTAGTGTCGCCTCTCCGAGGCTCCGGGAAGCGGGAGTCTCGTCCCCCACGCTTGCGCGTGGGGTTAGAAACGTTTCGCGTCTTCGACGCTTGGAGCGTCCGCGAAGCGGGCGAACTGGCGCTAACCGTGGGGCGAGCGCGGGAACGCGCGAGTCCTACGGTTAGAGCATGAAG
>CAVEBA010000178.1:2566-3191 GCA_963613695.1 Sphaerochaetaceae bacterium | reverse complement strand
GCAGATAAAGCGCGAGCGTGTTTTTGGCGATGCGACGGTTGTCGGCGGAAAGCATGGGAATCAAAGGGAATTAGGAGCGCGGCGGAGGATTTTTTTCGCGAGGGAGAGCGTTCCCGTGAGGACGAGTGCGCGGCGCACACAGCGGAACGCGAAGTTGCGCACGCGGCGCGGGAACGGCGTTCGCGTAAATTTTTCGATGAGCCGAGCCGCTTCGCGCGGCGTTCCCGCGCAATCGAAACGTGCGAAAAATTCCGCGCGTTTCGGGTGTCGATGCGTTTCGTTTTTCAGTCCGCCGTTTGCGGGAACGGCTTGCGCATAAGTCGCTTCTCGTAGAATGCCGAATCCGGACTTTACCGCTTCGAAAGCCGCGAGCCCGCGCGCCGAATTGCAGACGACGACGGAAAGTCCCTCGCTCGATTTCAAATCGGGGAAATATTTTTCGACGCCCCAAAAATCGCCGAGTGTAACGTCGCTCCCGCTCGTGCGGTTTTTCGCCGGGCATTCGTGGCAGGACGGGCGCGAAAACAGACCCGTTGAGAAGCCTTTGCCGAACGGCGTTGCGTAAAGCGGCTTGCAAAATTTCGTTCCCGCCGCCGTCTCGACGGCGAGCATTGCGCAGTTCCAC
>CAVEBA010000178.1:0-2556 GCA_963613695.1 Sphaerochaetaceae bacterium | reverse complement strand
CGTTCCCGCAGGTCGGCGAAAAACGCGCGCCAAATTTTCGGCGACGGTGCACTGTGGCATGCGATATCGACGGCGAGCAGTTTCGGAAAATCTCCGCGCAATGCGCGCCGCAGACCCGCGATTTGGCAAGGCGTTCCCGTGAACATCACTTCGCGTCCGGCACGCAGAAATTCGCGCGCCTTGCGGAACGCATCGCCGATGCGCGATTGCAGATATTTGCTCCCGCGAAACGCCGCGAGCCCGTCGAGCGTTTCCGTAAAATCGTGCACGACTTCCGTAAAATCCGCGTTCCAACGCGCGCCGAAAACAACGCCGCCGTTTTCTATCACGCGCGTCGCCATCAGCGTGAACGCGCCTCCCGACGCAGACGCGAGCCGAAGCTCGTCGCTCGCGCAGCGCGCGGCAAAAACTTTCGGCTCCGAGAAAAATTCGCGCGGTGCAAGCCCGCCGCCGTTGAGCACGGGACAAACTTTTTCGCAAAGCCCGCAGTTGATGCAGAGCGATGCGTCCGTCTCGGGATAGAAAAATCCCTCGGCGTCGGCGCGCATCGCAATGCAATTTTTAGGACAAACGGTTTCGCAGGCATGGCAGCCGCAACAATCTTCTTTTCGGTTGAGGATAATCATTTCGCGGGAACGGTTTTGCCGAGCGGTTCGGTTCCCGTTCCCGCGAAAAGCGCGGTTTTATTTAGTGAAGCACAAGCGTTTCCTCAGCGGATTTGCGCGGCGAAGAAGCCAGCTTGAACTTTTCGGGAACATCGCCGCAGGCGATGAGAACGACAATAGTTTCAGAATCTTCTAAACGGGCGCACGCGTCAGAAAACGGGGGGGGGTAAAGTTGATTATTCGACGCAATTCGCGGTCGGTTGACGGCGAAACCGACCAATTCAGCATGCAGTGCGCAACGCGGTTTTTGTGAAGTGCGTAGCACAGATTCATGAGATAAATTCCGGCGTTCGTGAAAAGGTCATTGCGTTCCGTGCCCCAAACGGCGCGCAAATCAGCGGTGAGCACGAGGAGCTTGTCCGCGAGATGCCCGAACCCGCGATTGCCGTTTTGCAACGCGAGCGCGCGGCGAACATCGTCTTTTTTCGTGAGGCAATGAACACGCACGTATTGCCGATTGCAGGCGGACGGCGCATTGTTGGCGAGCGCGACGGCGGAGCGGATTTGCTCGACCGAAACCGTTCCCGCAAAGTTGCGCACGGAATGTCGCGAAGCGGAAAAACGCTCGAACGGCGCGTCGAGCTCGGAGAAATAGCGTTCCCGCGTCATTTCGATTTGATGCGACGGCTCGACGGGAACGCGGCGAAGCAAGGTGTCAAGCGCGGCGGAAAGCGTTTCGGAAATTTTGAAATTCGCGTCCGCGTGCACCTTGCGATATTCGGCGACAACGGCGACCGCCTCGCGAAACTGCGGTTCGTCCGTGCCGAAGCGATCGGCAAAATTATTCAACGCCGCGACGAGTTCGCGCAGTTTCGGTTGCCCGAATCCGAAGCGGAAATCCGGCATCGTCAGCCCTTTTTCGACGATGTGATAACTCATGATTATCGACGCGAGCGCGCCCGCTTTCGTTTCGCGGGAACGCGGCGAATGTTTCAGAAAGCGCGCTCGGTCATACGCAAATATCCGCCGCATGCGCCACGCGTTGAGAAAAAGCCTACACGCAAGCAAATACGTGCCTTTCGCGCCGGGAACGTGTTTGAGGAGCTGTTTGATTTTATTTTTCATGATAAAGTCCTTGGGAGCGGATCCTCCTTTTTTCAATGCGGGAACGAATGAGCGCGAGAATCACAGTGCGTTCCTCACGCGTAAAACCGAAGAACGCGATTGCGGGAACGGTGCAAAACACGCTCGCGAAACCGACCGCGAAAAACTGCGTCCGGCTCGGCTCGGGAACGACAAATGTCGCGATGAACGCGGGAACGATTGCAGCGATGCCCGCCGCGAGACACGCGGGAACGAGCGTATTTTTCACGAACGCGCGAATGGAAAGTTTTGCGCATCGGCGGATCAGAATCAGCCGCAACCAAAGGCACACGCAGGAAATTCCGACCGAAACGCACGCGACCGCTTCCGGCGGCGCAGAGAAAAACCGAAGCGCGATCCACGCAAGCGGGAGCGTCAGCCAAAGCGTTCCGCCGACGACGCTCTGATACAGCGCGACTTTTCCGGACGCCTGCGCCTGCGTCATCAGCGGATACGAAAACGCATCGATGAGCACTTGGATCAAAATCAGCCGCGTAAACCAAAGCGTGTGCGCGGGAACGGTTCCGAGCCAAAGCTCGAGCACGAACGGCATGAGCAACCACGCCGGAAGCGCGATGAAAAACAGCAGAAAAAATCCCATGCGCGAAGCGCGCATCGTAAGCCGGTGCGATTGGTCAATTTCGCCTGCCGCGTAGTATTTGATAATCTGCGGATTCGTCGCCGTAAGAAAATTTTGCGTGAACGACGTGATTGCGCCCGAAACCTGCTGTGCGACCGCGCGCGCGGCGTTCACGGCAGAGCCGAAATAATTGTTCAACAAAACGTTCACGAATACATTCGTGAACAG
>CAVEBA010000177.1:1741-3191 GCA_963613695.1 Sphaerochaetaceae bacterium | reverse complement strand
ATTCACTATTAATTATTCACTGCTTTTTGAGGTAGAACCTCAAAAAGCAGTTTTTCCCACGCGGCGCCGATTTTTTGGGGAGAGAATTTTTCGGCGATGTGCAGGGCGTTTTGCGCAAGGCGTTCCCGCAGAGCGGAATCGCTCATGAGCTCGGCGAGCGTTTCCGCGTATTTGTCCAAATCAAACGCGGGAACAAGCGCGACGCGGTTTTCGCCCGCGATTTCCGGCGCGATATTATCGAAGGCAACAATCGCGCACCCGAAACTCGCCGCCTCCAAAAGCGTGATTCCCCACGGCTCGTACGCGCTCGTCATGCAAAAAACGGACGCCGTGCGGTAGTACGGTTCAGGCTCGCGCGCACCGCAAAATTCGACGCGCTCCGCGCCGAGCTCTTTCGCCAGCGACTGCAATTTTTCGAAATACTTGCCGTCGCCGACGAAGCGCAATTTCCAGTCCGGAAAGCGCGACTGCAATTTCATCCAAACGTCCAAAAGCCAATTCGGGCGCTTTTGCGAAAAATCCAAGCGTCCGACAAACAGAAGCTCCTTTGCTTTCTCGAAAAAATCGACGGGAACGGGCGGAAATGCCGACGCGTTTCCGATAACGGCGATACGGTTTTCGGCGATTTGCGCTTTGCTCAAATACGTTTGCAGATGCGCCTTCAAACGCTCCGTCAGCACAACCATGCACGCGGAATGCTCATAGTTGAAGCGATATTTGGTGTGCAAACGCGCTTTCGTGTAAAACGTTTTCCACCAACCGAATGAACGCCCCATGTAGTGAAATTTCGGAAACAGCGGATCGGTGTGAATCACGGAAACCACGGGAACGCCCGCCGCTTTCGTTTCTTCAGCAAACGGGAATGCGACACCGCCCGCGCACTGAAAAACGACAATGTTCGCCGCGAATTTTCGTAAAATTTCAGAAAAGTACGCTACGTTTTCGGGGCTTCCGAAAAATTTATTCTGAGGAAAAACCCATTGCGTGATGTCCGCCGGTTCCGCGCCCGATTTTTCCCACGCGAGTACGGCGTTGGCGTGCCCGCGACGAGCCATTTCGCGCACACAAATTTCCGCAGCGCGTTCAATGCCGCCGCGACACGGCACGGACAACGTTGCGGAATTTATCCAAAGAATGTTCATAGAATTTACGATAGTGTTCGGCTCGAGAGATCTTCTACCTTCCAAGACTATCTCGAACACCACTCCCGTTCAAAAGAAAAATTTGGCTAAACGAGGGCGGCGGCGACGGAGGCGTCGATTTCGTCAAGAATTTTGAAGCGTTTGCGGTACATGGAGCGTTTGTTCGGCTTCATTTCTTCGAGCGATTTGCGCGGCTCGACGGTCGGAATTTCGTAAAAACGCGCGTCGTCGGTTTTCACGCCGTCGGTTTCTTCCCAAAAATCGTCGAGGTTGGTTTTGAGTTTCCGGTCGATGCGCATGCCGTTGTT
>CAVEBA010000177.1:0-1731 GCA_963613695.1 Sphaerochaetaceae bacterium | reverse complement strand
TGGAAACAGCGTAAATTTTCTCGCAATCGAGACTGCGCGCGACCGCGCGGGCAACGTAAAGAATCAGATTTTTCGGGCGATAGCTCGCGAGCGCCTTTGCGCATTTTTTGATGACTTCCTGTGCGTTGTCGGCGCTCGTTCCCTGCAAGGCGCCGATCCACAGAGCGGGAACGTCGGCATCTTTCGCTCGGTTGAGCCACGCGTTGATGTTGTAAATCAGCGCGTCGCCGAAAAACAGTTCCACGGAAAAAAGCCCCTCCTTGCGCATTCCGCTGAGCCGCAGGGAAATTGTTTCGCCGCCGTCGATTTTGGTGCGCCAAAGCTCAATCGGCTCGGAATTTGTCAGCGAAAAGGCGCGCTTCCCGAGTTTTTTTTGCAACAAATCGAAGTGTCGGATAATCAAATCCGTACGTTCCCGCAACGTCGAGTTCGCGTAAAAAAGCCGGCGCGGAACGTAGTCGATGAGAATCGGCGTTTTTTGCAAAAATTCGGAGCGATCGGCATCGGTGTCGAAGAAGTTCAAAACTTCGGAAATTTCCTTGCTCGCCAGCAACGCGCGCGGGAAGAACGTGAGCCAACGGCGCAGACGCCCTGCGTAAATTTTTCGGCTGATTTGATAAATGCGTGAAAACTCGCTCATAAATGAAAAATTCGGAGATTAGTTTTTGCCGCGAAGTTTGCGCGACCAACTATGAAAGTTGCTTTTTAGCCGCAGAAAAACATCGCCGCAATCCCAAATTTCGTTCTTCACGCCGAGCTGTTTTTCGAGCCAAAAACGATCGTCGGCTTTGTGCACCGCCGTCGGAGGCTTTCCGGAAAGATCAATTGCGCGCACCGTTCCCGTGCTATCAACGAGAAAATTCTCGCGGTTCACGTCGCCGTGCACCATGCCGTGCCCGTGCAGCCACGCGATGCCCAGCGCGCATTCCTTTCCGTAGCGCTGAATGCCGTCCGGTATTTCGCAAACGGCCTGCCCCTCGACAAATTCCATCAAAATGAAACTTTCCAAAACACAGTGGCAACAGCGGCGATCCGCGACCAAAAAAACCTCGGCAACGGGAAGTTTTCGTCCGCCCTCTCGAATCCAGTACACGTCGCTTTCCATCGCCTTTTCAAACGAAGTCAGAAGCCGGAAAGAGTTGCTCCCCCGAAAAAACGACGAAACGAGATTATCGAAGCGGTGCCGTTTCCGCAAATCGTGTTTGAGCACGTATTTTTTCCCGCGAAATTCGATTTTGTAAACCGGTCCTGTGCGCCCGTTTTTCAGCGCGGTGCAAGCGTCGCCGAACACTTTCGCACCGCCGTCCAAAAATTTATTAAAAAGCTCCGCGACCGCGGGATCGCGATCCGTCATCAAAACGCGCCAATTGTTGTGCTTGTATTCCGTAAGCATGTTTTTTCCGTTTCGGTTTAACGTTGGCGGCGGGAAACTTCTTCCTGCGCGGTTTGAATCATCGCTTCCGCGTAGTCGCGCATGGCGGCAACGCGTTCCCGTTCCTCTGGCGTTCCCGCGAGGTTGACGAGGTGTTTGCCGTCGGTTTTGTCGTTCCAACGGAAAAGCGATTCCTTGCCGGTTGTCAGCGAGCGGAAGTAAAAATACTCGGTGTCGAGCGCGGCAACGGAGTAGTCGGACGAATAAAAAATGTACGGGCGCGATTCGGAAAGCAAATCCACGCCGAACGAAGCGTTGACGTATTCCAAGCCGAGCATGCCCATAATCGTCGCCAAAAC
>CAVEBA010000176.1:0-3248 GCA_963613695.1 Sphaerochaetaceae bacterium | reverse complement strand
GAACACCAACGCTCCGACACCCGCCAACAGACCGAACGCCGAGGGCTCCGGAATCTTCGTCAACGAGAGCGACAGCTTCTTCGACGAATCGTCAAACTTAAGCTCCTGCGTCCAATCGTTGAGCGATTCGCCCCAACCCGAAAATTCGATTACGTTTTTGAGCGTCGTGTTCACGTTTTCGCTCGTGATGGACGTCTCGCCGTAAGTCAGCTTCGTTCCCGTGATGAGATCCAACGTGAACGTTTCCGTCTCCGAAACGTCAACGTCCGTCATGTCGATGACAATCTTCGCGCCCTCGGCAAGCGTAATGCCGTCCGAGACATTGGCAACCGTCACATTCGCGACAAGTCCGAGTTTCGCACCGCTTTCAACGGAAACCTTACCCGTGCCGAGTGCGGACGCGCTACCCGCTTCGAGCGTTCCCGCCTTAACCGTCACATCGCCCGAGAACGCGCTGTTGTCGCCACTCAGCGTTTGCGTTCCCGTGCCCGTTTTTGTCAGCGAAGAAATCGTCGAAGCAATCGTTCCCGCGTAGTCGTAGCTCGCGCCGTCAACGGTGTTAATCGTCAACGCGTGCGCCGTCGTATCGCTCGACTTAACAATCGTGTTGCTCAACGTGCCTTTCAGCCCGCCGATCGTCATATCTTTCGCGAGGGAAAGCGTCGAGGACGTCTTGCTCTCGCTTGCGCTCGAATCCGTAAAGCTGATGACGCCGCCGAAAACGCTGTCCGACGAGTTCAAAATACCGTTGACGCGACGATTTCCGGAAGTGTCACTGTCGCTCGCGGTTTCCAATTCCCACGTTCCCGTGAAGTCCGCCGTTGAGCCGCTCAGCGTGACGGCGCGACGATCACCGTCGCCCTGCCCGGCTAGCGTTGCCACGCCGGAAATCAGCGTTCCCGCGCCGGAAAGTTTGCCCGAGAGCGCGAGAGTGTGTTTGTAATTCGAATTATCCTTGAAGCTCGAACCCTCGCCGATGGTAATCGTCGCCGTCGTGCTTTGGTCCTTGTCGCCGTGCGTCCACGTCACCGCACTGCCCTTGGACACATTGATGGACGCACCGTCGCCGACCGCTCCGGAAATCGTCACCGTGCTCGCAGTCGTTCCCGCGAGCGTAAGGTTCGAGTTCGCGCCCATGGAGGAAATCGCGAGAGCCGAAGTGCCCGCCGTGCCACTCGTTTTCAGCGTAACGCCTTCGCCGAGCGTTATGGATTTTCCGGAAAGTCCGCCGAGCGTTCCCGCCGTAGCTTCGAGCGTGCCGCCGTTCCCGGAAATCGCCGTGTTGACGAGCCAGAACGTATTGCTACCCGTCTTCGTCAGCGTGTTCGTGCCGAGATTGAGTGTCGTTCCCGCGTAACCGCTACCGATGAGCCCGAAATTTCCCGTGCCGCCGATTTCGGAATCGGCAGTTACCGTGAGCGTGTAAAGTTGCTTATATATAGTACTTACGCCCGATCCGGTGTTCGTCAACGTGCCGCCCGCGAGCGTTACCGTGCCGATATTCGAACCGATGTCCGATGTCGAACCGTTGACATCAAACGTGCCGCCGGTGCCGACCGTAACGTTCCCGCCGATGCTCGCATTGGAAGAAATTTTCAACGTGCCGGTGTCTTTGACCGTAATGCCGTCGTTCGTCGTCAATTTGGAACCGGAAGAAATCACAAGCATTCCCGCAGTGATGTTTGCCGCGTTCGCCGTCACGTTCCCGCCGGAAAGCGTAACCGTTCCCGCGGAAACCGTCATCGTTCCCGCCGAAACGCCGGAGGAAGCGACCGTTACGGCGACATCTCCGGAGTTAAACGTCACGTTGTCGCGGGCGACGAACGCCGTGTCCGCACTGCCCGCAGAATCCGTGCTCCAAATCGTGTTGGTCTCGGTCGTATCCCACGTTCCCGAATTTCCGCCTTTCCAGAAAAGATCAAACGCAGCGCCGGTGAACGTAACCGACCCGTTGCTCAGCGCGGAAACTTCCGTGCGTCCGGAAAGCGCGTTGCCGTTCCACGTAAAGTTGTCGCGCGTGAGCGTTCCCGAAATCGTGCCGTCGCCGGTTGCGATGTTCAGTGTTTTCCCGTTGATGGACTCGTCCGTTCCCGTCAGCGCATAAACGAGACTCGACGCGAGTGTAAGCGTGCTACCGCTGTTGACCGTGATTTTTGCGGTAGAATCCACTGTCGCACCGGAAACCGTGCCGGAGAGCGTGACGGTGCCGTTCTCGGAAATCACGAGCGCGGAATCATCTCCCGAGAACGTGAGTCCGCCCGAAAGCGTGCCGTTGGAAACGGTTGCCGTCGTGCCGGAAATATTCAGCGTGCCGCCCGTTTGCGTGAGCGTCGAAATCGTGGTCGTTCCCGCGGTGATGTTTGTTGTACCGCCGGAAAGCGTAAGCGTCGAAATGCTGTTCGTTCCCGTGCCGGAGATGTTCAGCGTGCCCGCTTTATCTCCGGAGTTCAGCGTGAAGGTCCCGCCCGTCACCGCTCCGGTAATATCCACCGTAATCGCCGTGCCGTTCCCGGCAGAAGAATCGGCAATGACAAAAGACGCGCCCTTTTCAAACGTAAGGTCGCCAGAAAGCGTCAGCTTTGTCGTATTGGAGCCCCAACCGCCCACGCGTGTCGTAGAGCCGCTTTTGAAAGTGATTTCCTGTGTGATTTCCTGTGCGGAAGCAGTAGGCGACCATATATGCGTTTCCGTTCCGCCCGAAGGGTTCGAGATGCACAACGTTGCCGTATCCGCGCCGAACTTGTGACCACCAAGCCCCACTTTCCCGGAAATGTTCACTGTTCCCTTGAAATCGGTTCCGAGATCAATTGCAGCATCGTGACTCGTAGAATTAAAGGAAACCGTTCCCGCGCCCGTCAGGTTTTGGCTGATTCCTGCAACGGAACCAAAATTAACCGTTGCGCCGCCTTCAACCGAAAGATTCAAGCCCGACCCCGTCAACGCGGTCGCATTCATTGTTCCGCTTTTTACGACAATCGAACCGCTGTCGCCCGTTGTAATCGTTCCCGAAAGCGTGCCCCCATCGGTGAAATTGAGCGTGTTGTTGACGGCGATGCTCGTTCCCGTATCCGCACGGAGAATTCCGAAACCGCAGAGCTCCATGGCTTCGCCCTTCAAAGTCAGCGCACCCGAGCCGTGCGCCCAAATCGCGTCCGTGACTACTCCGGATCCAAGCGTGAGCGTGGTTGCCTTCGACATCGTCAGATTCGCGTATGTGGGAGTGGTCTCCGTGGAATTTGTCCACTCCG
>CAVEBA010000175.1:0-3293 GCA_963613695.1 Sphaerochaetaceae bacterium | reverse complement strand
TGCGCAAATTTGCCCGACGAGCAACACCGCCGCGAGGAGCACGAGCGTTCCCGTGCCGTGATTTTCCTGACTGACGTAAAACAGCGCCGCGCCGACCGCGACGACGAAAACAAGGGGTAATGCCGTTTTTCGCATGCGTGAAAACTTAGTGTTTTGCGCCCGCAGATGAAAGACAAAAGAACGGCGTTCCCGCGCTCAGCCTACGAATCCGACCTTGCGATAGACTTTGGAAATCGTGCGATTTGCCGTGCGTTGCGCGCGTTCCGCGCCGGATTTGAGCACCGAATCCAAATAATCTTTTTCCGAAATCAACGCTTCGTAGCGCGAGCGAATCGGCGAAAGCATCGCGACCACAGCGTCCGCAACCGCTTTTTTGAAATCGCCGTAGCCCTTGCCCGCGAACTCGTTTTCGATTGCTTCGGGAGTCGTTCCCGTGACCGCCGAGTAAATTGAAATCAGATTCGTCACGCCCGGTTTGTTTTCCGCATCGCGGCGAATCGAGCCCTCGGAATCCGTGACCGCCGACATGATTTTTTTGCGAATCACATCGTCCGTATCCACGATGTAGACCGTTCCCGTCTGATTCGGATCGGACTTCGACATTTTTGCCGTCGGATTCTGCAACGACATCACGCGCGCGCCCGCCGCGCCGATGAACGGCTCGGGAACGTTAAACGTCGGCGAATACGTCGCGTTGAATTTTTCCGCGAGGTCGCGCGTGATTTCGAGATGTTGTTTCTGGTCTTCGCCCACGGGAACGACGTGCGCGTTGTAGAGCAAAATGTCCGCCGCCATGAGCGCAGGATAGTAGAGCAAGCCGGCGCCGACGGAGATTTGTTTTTTTGCCTTGTCCTTGAACTGCGTCATGCGCTCGAGTTGCCCCAGCGGGCAAATGCAGCTCAGCACCCACGCGAGCTCCGTGTGCCCGATGACTTGGCTCTGCGCGAAAAGCACGCTTTTCTCGGGATCGAGCCCGCACGCCATGTATTGCGCAAGGCAGGAATACGTGTTTTTGCGCAGCTCCGCGGGAACGGTCGGCACCGTAATCGCGTGTTGGTTGGCGATCATGAAAAAGCACTCGTAGTCGTCCTGCATGCGTTGCCAATTCAGCGCGGCGCCGAGGTAATTACCGAGGTGGAGGCGCCCCGTCGGTTGCGCGCCCGTGAGCACGACCGGTTTTTTTTCGTTTGCAGATGCTGTAGCGTTTTCAGACATAAAGCGGGAAAAAATAAATTGCGGCAGATGATGAACCGCCGCTTTCGACTTCGCAACCGAATACGAAACGGCGGGAACGCGCAGTGCAATTCATTATGTCCTTGCGCGCATGCGGAATGCGTAGCATATTTTCGATTTACATTTTCGGGCGTTTAGCTCAGTCGGTTAGAGCATCTCGTTTACACCGAGGAGGTCGGGGGTTCGAATCCCTCAGCGCCCACCAAGGGTCTTCACATAGCATGAACAAACATACACTTTCTGCTCTCGTCGAAAATAAATTCGGCGTTCTCGCGCGCGTTTCCGGACTGCTCAGCGGACGCGGCTTCAACATCGAAACGCTCAACGTAGGCCCGACCAACGATCCGCGTTTTTCCCGCATCACGGCAACGGTGATCGCCGACGACTCCGGATTCGACCGTTGCGTGCGTCAGCTTGAAAAACTCGTGAACGTCGTCACGGTGCAAAATTTTGACGGCGTAGATTTTGTTTCCCGCGAACTCGTGATGGTGAAAGTGAAAGCGAATCAGGAATCGCGCTCGCAGATTTTGGAAATCGCCGGCATTTTCCGCGCACAGGTCATCGATGTTTCGCTGGAAAGCCTCGTGCTCGAATTCACCGGCAACGCAAACAAAATCAAGGCTCTGCTGAAATTGCTCGAAAACTACGAAATCATCGAAATGGGCCGCACGGGAACGCTCTCGCTCGAACGCGGGCTCAACGCCGTGCACGGCTAAACGAGGGAACGCTCCGCGTTTTTCGAAATCTTTCTTCCTTTTCTTAATCAAAAATTATTATGGCTACGAAAAAAGCTACTGCTAAGAAAACTCCGGCGGTGAAAAAAGCCGCCCCCGCGAAAAAGGCTTGCGGAAAAAAAGCCTGCTCGACCGCGAAATCCGTTCCCGCGAAAAAAGCTACGAGCGGAAAGAAGATTCCCGTCGGTTGCGTTAAGGTTTACCACGAAAAAGACGCCGACCTCAGCGTGCTCGCCGGCAAGACCGTTGCCGTGCTCGGCTACGGTGCGCAGGGACGCGCGCAGGCGCTCTGCATGCGCGACTCCGGCGTGAACGTCATCATCGGCGTGCGCGCAGGAAAATCGTTCAAGGCGGCAAAAGCGGACGGCTTTGAAGTCATGCCCGTAGACAAGGCGGCGAAAAAAGCGGACATTATCCACCTGCTGCTCCCGGACGAAAAACACAAGGAAGTTTACGAAGCGCAGATCAAAAAATTCGTCACGCCGGGCAAAACGCTGTGCTGCTCGCACGGTTTCGCCTACGTGTTCAAGACGATTGTCCCGCCCGCCGGCGTGGACGTGATCATGGTCGCGCCGAAAGGTCCGGGAACGGAAGTTCGTCGCGTGTTCGAAGAAGGTTTCGGTTGCCCGGGTCTCGTCGCGGTGTTTCAGGACGCCTCGGGAACGGCGTTGCAGACTGCGCTCGCCATCGCGAAAGCGGAAGGGCTCACGCGCGGCGGCGTGCTCGAATGCACGATGGAACAGGAAACTTACGAAGATCTCTTCGGCGAACAAAACGTGCTCTGCGGCGGTCTCGTCGATTTGATGAAATACGGTTTCGAAACGCTGACGGAAGCGGGCTACCCGCCGGAAATGGCGTATTTCGAATGCGTACACGAAGCGAAGCTCATCGTGGATATCATCTACAACAAGGGCATCGCGGCGATGAACGCCGTCATCTCCAACACGGCGGAATTCGGCGAATACTACAACGGTCCGAAAATCATCACGCCGGACGTGAAAAAACGCATGAAAGAATCTCTCGCGCGCATCCAGAGCGGAAAGTTCGCTAAGGATTGGCTCAAGGAAGCCGCCAAAGGCGCTCCGACGCTTGCGAAAAAACGCGAACAGCTCGGAAAACACACCGTCGAAATCGTCGGCAACGAAATCCGAAAAATGTTCGAACGCAAATAATTCCGCGTTCCCGCATTCACAAAAAAAAGCGTTCCCGCACGGGAACGCTTTTTTTGTCAGTGAATAATTAGCAGTGAATAGTGAATAACGCTCACCTTAAATTTTTGCCGCAGGCAAAAATCCGCACGCTACTCCTAAACTCCTCAACCTTTTC
>CAVEBA010000174.1:0-3352 GCA_963613695.1 Sphaerochaetaceae bacterium | reverse complement strand
AGGCGTAGGCGTGGAGCGGCTTTACGGGCGAAGCATCATGGCGAGTTTTCACGGCGTGTGGAGCTTGGCGGGATTTTTCGCGGGGTTGGTCGCGACGACGCTCGCCGCGCACGGAATTTCTCCGGTCGAGCATTTTGCCGGCGTTTATGCGGCGTGCGTGATCGTGATGGTTTTCATCATTCGTCGCGCGATTCCGTCGGACGCTCCGAAGCAAAAAACCGTTGCGGAAAACGTTCCCGCGCGGGAACGCCGAAAATTCGTGCTGCGGGATCCGTTCATTCTTTTGCTCGGCGTGATTTGTTTTGTAAATATGGGCTGCGAGGGCGTGATGTATGATTGGAGCGGCGTGTATTTTCACGAGGTCGTGCGCCCGGACGAAGATCTGGTGCGGATCGGCTACACGGCGGCGCTCGGCGCGATGGCGACGGGGCGATTTATCGCGGATCGTTTCGTGATGCGCTTCGGGCAAGTGAACGTGATTCGCGCCTGTGCGCTGATGTCCGCTTGCGGGCTCGTGTTTTCCGTGGCGTTCCCGCATCTGATTACGGCGACGTTCGGATTCGTGCTCGTCGGCTTCGGGATTTCGTCCGTCGTTCCCGTGTGCTACAGCCTTTCGGCAAATTCAAAAAACGTTCCCGTGGGCGTGGCGATTGCGGCGGTTTCGACAATCGGATTTCTCGGATTTTTGTTCGGTCCGCCCGTCATCGGACACACGGCGGACGTGCTCGGTCGGATTTTCGCGGGAACGCCGGAGTCGGCGTCGAGCGTCGGTTTGCGCGGCGCGTTTTTGTGCGCGGCACTCTTTTCGTTGTTCGCCGCCGCACTCGCGCCGAAACTGAAGAAGTATTTGAAGAAAAATTAGAAATGAGGAGCACGCCTTTCTAATTTCTCATTCCTAATTTCTAATTTTTAACTCCTAATTTTTAATTTCTGTAATTCCCTTTCGCTCGTTCCCGCGCGATGTCCGGCGTCATTTCGTAAAATGCGTCGAGGAATTTGACGGCGAACGTTCCCGGCGCGTTTCCGGAATTTTCAAAAGCGATTTCTCCCGCGATTCCGGTCAGCGCCGCGCATGCCGCCGCCGCTTCCACGGGCGAATCCGCGACCGCCGCGCAAGCCGCCGCAAACGCGCCCATCGCGCACCCGACGCCCGTGACGCGCGTCATCATCGCGTGTCCGTTTGCGCAGGAAAAAGTGCGTTCGCCGTCCGTTGCGTAATCGATTACGCCGGTAACGAGCACGGCGGCGCCGCTTGTGCGAGCGAGTTCCCGCGCGGCTTCGGCGGCGGCATCGCTCCCGCAGGTGCTTTCCGGACCGCGCGTTTTTGCGGCGTAGCCCGCGAGCGCGAGAATTTCCGCGCCGTTCCCGCGAATGAGCGTCGGACGCTTTGCGAGCAGTTCCCGCGCGACTTCCGTGCGAAATTTCAACAAGCCGACGGCGACGGGATCGAGCACCCACGGAATGCCGCACGCGTGCGCCGTGCTCGCCGCAACGCGCATCGTCTCCGCCTGTTCCCGCGCCAGCGTTCCGAGATTGACGAGGAGCGCGTTCCCGCAAGTTTCGAGCAAATCCGCGCACTCCGAAGCATCGTTGAGCATCGTCGGCGTCGCGCCCGCGGCGAGCAACAGATTTGCCGTAATCGGCTGAACGACGCTGTTCGTCAGCGAGAGCACGAGCGGTGATTTTTCGCGAATCCGCAAAAGCGTTTCCGCGGCGATTTCTCCGAGATTTTTCATAAAAATAAAACGAATAATTTTGAAAAAAATAAAAATGAACGCGCAGAAAAATTTTTATCCGCGAAGCTCGCGCGCGGCGGCTTCCGGATCTTCCGCACCGCAAATCGCGGAAACGACGGCGATTCCGGCGACCGTTCCCGTGGCGCGAACGGCGCGGGAACGCTCAACGTTTAGCCCGCCGATCGCGACGACCGGCAACGGCGAAAGCGCCGCGAGTTTTGCAAGATTTTCGATGCCCGTTTCCGGTGCCGCGTCGCTTTTTGAAATCGTCGGGAAAACCGGACCGATGCCGAGATAATCGACGAGCGCGGGATCGACCGCATCGAGCTGTGCGCGGTTTGAAACCGAGAGCCCGAGAATTTTTTCCGGTCCGATGAGGCGGCGCGTCTGCGGCACGGGAAGGTCGCGCTGTCCGATGTGCACGCCGTCTGCGTCGAGCGCGAGTGCGAGGTCGACGCGATTGTTCACGATGAACGTTATGCCGCGGGAACGCAGAAAATCGGCGAGCGGTTTTGCTTCCGCCCAGCACGTTCCCGCGTCGGGATTCGTCGAGCGATACTGCACGATTGTTACGCCGCCGGCGATGGCGCGTTCGACGGTTTCGAGCATGCCGAAGCGGCATTTTTCCGGTGCGTCCGTCACCAAATAAAGATTCAAATCAAAATGTTTTTTCATGCGCGCGAAAATACTATGCGGTTTTTGCGGAAATTAAAATGTTTTCGCCGTTCCCGCGTAAAAAAAGCGTTCCCGCAACGGAAACCGCGGGAACGCTTTTTTTTTGCGCGGAGATTTTTCGCTCCGTTTGTCCGTTATTTTTTCGGAATGGCGGGCAGGGAAGCCGCCGCGATTGCCTGACCGTGGCGTTTGTCCTTTTCGTCGGGAACGACGAGATTGATTTTGAGTTCCGGGAACTCGGCTTTGAGGACTTCGTTTGCCTTGTCGATGATGATCGAGCCGCCTTCGCCCGTCGTGACGCGCCCCATGATGAGGAGATTTTCGTAAGCGAAAAATTCCGCGAAGTGCGCGAGCGTGTAGCCGAAGCAGATGCCGATCGCTTCGTAAACTTTGCGTGCGCGCGGGTCGTTCGCTTTCATGAGTTTTTGCAACTCTTCGAGCTTTTCCGGAAGTTTCATTTCCGCCGGAAGATCGATTCCCGCGAGCGGAATGAGCCGCCCGGTGCCTTGCTGCGAGAAATATTGCACGCCGCAACCGAGGTCGCCCGACCATTCGTCCGCCGGTCCGTTTTCGCGGTAATCGACGGGAACGAACGCGAGTTCGGAAATCCAATTCGTCATGTGTCCTTCCGGATCGACGTAGCCGGCGGCAACGGACGTTCCCATCGCGATCCCGAGCACGGCGTTTTTGTTCATGCTCATCGATCCCGCGAGCGCCGTGACGTCGCCGTCGTTGATGACTTCAAACGGCACGCCCCATTCTTTGGCGATGTCGATGAACATGTTTTTCACGCGTTTTTCGAAAAGAACGGGATCTTTCACGCCGCGGAAAAGCGAGGCGACGCCGACGCGGTTGTTGATGTAGTCGCCCGCGGAGGAACCGCCGATCGCGTCAACTCTCGGCAGATGCGCCGCCGCGAGTTTGAGCGAATCCATGATTCC
>CAVEBA010000173.1:0-3380 GCA_963613695.1 Sphaerochaetaceae bacterium | reverse complement strand
AAGATGCGCGAAAAGGTAAAAAATAACTCACGAATTTTAACTTTTCTTAAATTTTCTTGAAACTGCACGTAGACATGAGCGAGACCTTCTTTGAGAAAGCAAAACCCGAAAAGAAAATGGGGGGGGGTATAGAAATGCCTGAAGATTTTTCGTATGCACGCAAGAGTTCTCTGTTGCTGATGCGCTCGGGAGCGACGTGGCGGCGCAATCTGAAACGGCTCGTCTTTTTTGCGCTGATTCTTTCGTTTGCGTTGTGGCTTGCTTACGAGTTTGTGTTCTTTTTGCGCTCGGATTGCCGTTGGGTATTTCCGGCGCTTCCGGACGGCGTTCCCGCGAACACGCGTTCCCGCATTCCGGAGGTGGCGTTGTTCGTGGTGCCGTTCCAGTTGCTGGCGTTGTATTGCGCGGGCGTTTTCCGAAGCGTGTTTGCTTACTTCCGAATGCAGGAGCTCGCGCGGATTTCCGTGGCGATGACGGTTTGCTTCCTCGTGATGTTTTTCGGCGTGCGCCTTGTGCTGATGAAGCTGGGCGTCATCTCGTCCGGCGTGCACTCGACCGTGCTCGTCGTCGATTATTTTCTGGCTTTGTTTGCGGTGTGCGCGGTGCGCATTATTGCGCGGGCGATTTGGGAGCGCAAACGCGCCGTTGACGAATCGCTCGACGAACGTCCGCGCGTGCGCGTTGCGATTTTCGGAGCGGGCGATGCGGGCGCGAGTTTGGCGTCCGTGCTTCAATCGCGTCCGAATTTCGGGAAAAAACCGATGTTCTTTCTCGATGACAATCCCGAGAAAGAGGGCATGCTCGTTGTCGGTCTTCCCGTGTTTCGCATGACGAATGATCTTGCGACGTTGCGGGAACGCTACGGCGTTTCGGAGTTGATTTTGGCGACGCCGAGTTCGGGCGTGCGGCGTTCCCGCGAGGTGACGGCGATTGCGAAATATGCGGGCTTGTCGGTCAGTCGCGTTCCCGGCGTGGAAGATTTGGTTTCCGGGCGTGCCGTTGTTTCGGATACGCGGGAAGTCGAGCTTGAAGATTTGCTTGATCGCGAGCCGACGAAGCTCGATCGCGGCGCGATTGAAAAAATGCTTTCCGGTCATCGCGTGATGGTGACGGGCGCGGGCGGATCGATCGGTAGCGAGATTTGCCGTCAGATCGCGGCGTGCGCTCCCGCGCAACTTTTGCTCGTGGAGCAGTGCGAAGTGTTGCTTTATCAGATTGAACAGGATCTTATCCGCAGAGGTTTCGGCGGCGTGATTATTCCGTTGATTGCGGACATCACCGACCGCGCGCGCATGACGCAGATTTTTGAAAAATTCCGTCCGGAGTTCGTTTTCCATGCGGCGGCGCACAAACACGTTCCCATGATGGAAAGCCAGCCCGGCGAAGCGATTAAAAACAACTCGCTCGGCACGGCGCTTTTGCTCGAGCTTGCATCTGCCGCCGATGTTTCCGCGTTCGTGCTTATTTCGACGGACAAAGCGATTAACCCGACAAACGCGATGGGCGCTTCGAAGCGTCTTGCCGAAATTATTTTGCAGGCTCACGCGCATCGTCCGGGAAATCACACGCGCTTCATGGCGGTTCGTTTCGGGAACGTGCTCGGTTCTTCCGGAAGCGTGATTCCGCTGTTCAAACGCCAAATCGCCGAGGGCGGTCCCGTCACGGTCACGCACCCCGATATCAAGCGCTACTTTATGACGATTCCCGAGGCGGTCGGGCTGGTGTTGCAGACGGCAGTCATCGGCAAGGACGGGAGCATTTACGTGCTCAACATGGGCGAACCCGTGAAAATCGTCGATGTCGCGCGCCATTTGATTCATCTCAGCGGACTGCGTCCGGGGCTTGATATCGACATCAAGTTTACCGGCTTGCGTCCGGGCGAAAAACTTTTTGAAGAGCTCAAAACCGAGGGCGAAGAATTTGAACCGTCCGGGCATCCGCGCATCAGTCGCTTTATTTCCGAGCCGATGGATTACTCCAAGCTCGAAGATTTGTTGGCGACGCTGCGTGAAATCGCCGGCAAGAGTTCCCGCAACGAAATTAAAAACGACATTCGGCTGATCATTCCCGAATACAGTCCGTATCTGGACTGATTCGTTCCCGCGCACGAAAAAAATCTCCGATGCCCGTTCCCGCCCCGCAACGTTCCCGCATGGTTCGTCTTGATTCTTCGGACGAATTTTCGGGAGCGTTCCCGCAGGCGAAAAGCGTGCATCTCGGCATCGGAAATTACGACGGTTTTCATCGCGGACATCGCGCGGTTTTTGCCGAAGCGCGTTCCCGCGCGGAGCGCGACGGCGGGCTCGTCGGCGCGTTGACTTTTTCGCCGCATCCGGAAGTTTTTTTTCGCGGGAACGGCGCCGTAAAACTGATTTTTCCGTCGGCGCGAAAAGATGCGCTCTTTGCCGCGGCGGGGCTTGATTTCGTCGTGCACGAACCTTTCAACGAAGCTTTCGCCGAAATTGAAGCGGAAGATTTTTTGAAATTTCTGAAGAAAAAAATTCCGGCTTTGCGCGGCGTTTACGTGGGCGAAAATTTTCGCTTCGGGGCAGGGCGGCGCGGCGATGTCGCGCTGTTGAAAAAAATCGGCGCCGAGTGCGGCACGGAAGTCGTCGCCGTCGCTCCCGTGAATTATGCGGGAACGCGCATTTCGAGTTCGCGGATTCGCGCGGCGTTGAGCGCGGGAGAAATTTCCGATGCGGACGCGATGCTCGGCGAACCTTATGCGGCGGACGGCGTTGTCGTTCCCGGAAATCGCCTCGGGCGCACGCTCGGTTTCCCGACGCTGAATCTGCCGTGGGCGCCGGAATTGCTTCCGCGCTTCGGCGCGTATGTCGTTCGGCTGAGCGTTCCCGCGACGGGCGCGGAGTATCGCGGACTCGCCAACTACGGCGTGCGTCCCACGATTACGGCAAACAACGGCGGCGCGCCGGAACCTTTGCTCGAAACGCATCTCGTCGGCGTTCCCGCGGGAACGCCCGTGCCGACTTACGGCGATTTCGTTCGCGTGGAGTGGCTCGATTTTCTTCGCCCGGAAATGCGTTTCGACGGGCTTGAAGCGCTGAAAAATCAGCTCGAACGCGACCGTTCCCGCGTGCTCGGATAAAAACGAAAAACCCGCATTTCTGCGGGCTTTTTCTTAAAAAATGGGGTGGAAGACGAGATTTGAACTCGCGACCCTCGGAACCACAATCCGATGCTCTAACCAACTGAGCTACATCCACCGTAAAGAATTTCGGCAATGGAATATTTTTTTCCTCCGCTTGTCAATCGAGATTTGGACGGGAACGATTTCGCGGGAACGCGAAAAAAAGTTGAGGAGTTGAAAAGGTTGAGGAGTTTAGGAGTAGCGAGCGGATTTTTGCCTGCGGCAAAAATTC
>CAVEBA010000172.1:0-3399 GCA_963613695.1 Sphaerochaetaceae bacterium | reverse complement strand
CGCCTGCACGTCCAACGTTCCCGTGAACTCCGAGCGATCACCCGACAGCGTGAGCTTTGAATCCACCGCGTGAACCAACGTTCCCGCGCCGGAAATCACATTCGCCATCGTAAGGTCGGACAACGTGCCGACGACAGTCTCCGCCCGCTGCACGTCCAACGTGGTGTTTGCACCGATTGAGAAAGCGCCGGTGTAATCGCCCTCCGCAAGGTGCAGCACGAGCGTTCCGGATTCAATCTTAATGCCCTCCGACACGGAAAACTTCGTGGAAAAGCCCTGTGTCGCCTTAGTGTTCCAAAGAATAACTTTCCCGTCATCGCCGACGTTCACCGTGAACGATTGCGCAGAAAGTTTGGTCTCGCCGCCGATAAAAACATTTGCCACGCCGTCTGCGTCGAGCGAATGGTCCGCGTCAAAAATGAGATTCGAGTTGTTCGTAAACCCAACAGACGCTCCGTCTTTGAGCCAGCTGTTTATCGTCACATCTCTCGTCCAAATGCCCTCGCCGTTTTTATCCCAAGTCAGCGTTCCCGCGGTGCCGGTCATCGTGAAGCAAAGCACGCCGTCCGCGTTGATCGTAAATTCTCCAAGTGTGAAGAGATTGGAGTCGAGCTTCGACGCATCGTTCAACCAGCCGGAAATGAGCTCTTTGTCCGCTTCGGTGCTGAACGAGAACAATTTATACGTTTTGCCTACAACCGTCCCCTCGAGGTCAATCGTTACCGATGTGCAGAGATCGGTATTGAAGCCGAGCACGGCGCTCGCGGTATCCTCGCTCAAGCCGCTCAGTGCAATCGTGCCGCCGTCCAACACAAGGTTGGAGAACGTAACGCCACTCGCGGTTGTTCCCGAAATTTCCACACGCGCATCTTCGCCCGAGAGCGTCAGATTCGAAACCGTGCCGCCGTCGACAACGAGCGAGCCGCCCGACGCAAACGTTGCGCCGTTCATGTCGAGCGTTCCCGTGCCCGTTTTCACGAGCGCGACAGTGCTCAGCGTTCCCGCAAAACTGCCCTCCGCCACGGAAACGCGCGTGCTTGCGCTCGCTCCGGAAAGTGTTCCCTCGGCTTCAACGGCGATGGATGAAAACGCAATGCTTTGATTCGCCTTAAACATCGTTCCCGCGCTCGCGGAAAGGTTTTTGAACGAGGAGCCGGCGTCCGCCGTCAGCGTGAACGTGCCGCTTTTCACGTTGAAAGAACCGGCGAAGCCTGTTCCCGATGTCGTCCAACTCAAATTCGCATTGGTCGCGAGCGTTCCCGCGCCACTCATCGTGCGAGAGAAAGTGCCTTCGACGCCGGAGCCGAGCTCGAGCGTGCCGTTTTCTTCAATCGCAATCGCGCCGGATGCATCGCCGAGCGCCGCGTTCTGCGTCGCGATGAGCGTTCCCGCGGAAATCGTCACCCCGCCCGTGAACGTATTCGTTCCCGAAAGCGTCAGCGTTCCCGCGCCGGATTTCGTCAGTGAGCCGGTTTGATCCGTAACATCGGAAATCACGCCGGAAAGCGTAATAGACGCGCCCTCGGACGTTTCCATCGCAGTGCTCGTTTCGTTCGCCGACATCTTCGTCGTGTCGATTGTTACGTTCCCGCCAAGCGACATCGCCAAGGAAGATTCCCAATCGTCCAACGCACCGAGCGTGCCGCCGGAAAGCGTCACGGTTTTGTTGGTGGCACTCCCGCCGTAGGCCAATCCGCCCGCGCCGAGGTTTAGGCGACCGGACGAAAGCGTAACGTTTGCCGCATTCCCGCGGTGCGGATTCAGCGAAATCCCGTAAAGATTCGCTTCGCCGCCGGCGATTTCGAGCGTTCCCGTGCCGTCCCAAGAAATAGTGGTAATCCCGGACGTTGCGTTCAACACGCCGCCCGAAACCGTAAGTTTGCTCGCGGTGTCACCGCTCGACCAGTGCCCGATAAGAATCGCGTTGTCGGTTGTGCCGCTCGATGTCTGCTTCCCGGTTCCGGTAACATTGAACACGCCATCGGACAAGGCGTAAAAGCTCGCCGTCCTAGCACTGCTATCGTTGAGGACAAGGCGCGTAGCGGAAACCGTTCCCGCAGACTGCGCAACGGTCGAACCGCCACTGACGGAAATTTTTTCGATAATAGTCGTTGTTTCCGCATCGGCGAAATTCACGGCGCCGCCGCTGACTGACAGCGTTCCAATCGCTTTCGTTCCCGTGCCGGAAATGTTCACGGTCGTTTTGCCACTGATTGCCAACCCGCCAAGCTCAACGTTTCCCGAAAAGTTAAGTGCCCGAGTGTAATTGTTGACCGTCGAAAGTGTTCCCGCGCCGGAAATATTGCCGGAAAATTCAACGGTCGAAGAAGATGTGCCGTTGAAATAAAGCTCTGAGCTCCCGTTGATTTTGATATTGTGAGCAAACGTTGCCATCTCGGCGTTCAGCACCATATCCGCGCCGTCTGCGAATTCAATCGAAGCCCCGTCCGCCAACGTTGTCGCCGTCAGTTGCAAGCGGCTCCCGGCATCTGTGGCGCCTTTTTGAACGTAGAGCGTTCCCGCAAACTCCGATGCCTTCACACCCAGTCCGTTTCCGTTCGGCAAAATCACGCTCAGCGTTCCCGTGCCTTTAACGAGACTGAAATCGTTCGTGTATTCTGCCGTGTCTCCCTTCGTCGTTCCCGCAGCAGACGCAACTGTGCCGACTTGCAAAGTCACATCGCTTTCAAGCGTCAACGCGCTCGTTGTAGAAAGCGAAGTCACGGCAACCGTTCCCGTGCCGGAGAACGTTGTCGCATCGGAAATCGTCAACGAACCGACGGCGAGATTTTCGGAAATCGTCGCAATATTGTCCGTTCCCGTGCCGAATACCACATCGTCGCCGCGTTGGAATTTCACTTCTTCCGAAGAATCTGCGGTTTTCGTCCAACCGCTTCCGTTAATTTTCCATTCGCCGCTATCGCCACCGGCCCATGTAACCGAGAAATTTTCCCCCGCAGTGTAGTCGAGCGTTAGCACATTATCCACAATCGTGAATGTTGCCGTGCCGCGCTGATTCACGTCTACGCCGTTGACGCTCAAATTGGCGATAGTCAAGCCGTCCGTAGAAACGCCCGTTCCCGAAACCAGTTTGAACTCGCCGGATGCCAGCGAAGAAAAGTCAAAGATTGTTCCTGCGTTCAGAGAGACCGTTCCTGACACGGCAATCCCGGCAGCGGCAGACGTTGCGGAATCCATGCCCAAAATCGAACCGGACACGGTCGTAAACGTTCCGCCCACGGTAAGTGCCGTTCCCGAAACCGTGGAAAGTTTCGCTCCGCTCGTGATAGCAACATTGCCCGTGCCGAGCGCAAATGCGTTGTTTGCGACGAGCGTTCCCGCTGAAATCGTCGTCCCGCCCGTGAACGTATTCGCGCCCGAAAGCGTGAGCGTTCCCGC
>CAVEBA010000171.1:0-3420 GCA_963613695.1 Sphaerochaetaceae bacterium | reverse complement strand
GTGTTTCCTTGTTTCGTTTTTCTTTTTTTTCAAAGATTTTCGCGATACCAGCGAACCGCTTCGCGGAGACCGTCGCGCACGGAAAATTTCGGCGCGTAGCCGAGCAAACGCTTGGCTTTATCGATGCTCGCGAGCGAGTGCGGAATGTCGCCGAGACGATTCGGACCGTGAACCACGGGAACGCTCGCGACGGCGGGATCGGACTCGCTCAAAAATTCTTTCAGCAGCGCGACGAGCGTGTTCAGCGTCGTGCGGTCGCCGCACGCGGTGTTGTAGACTTGATTTTCCGCCGCGGGATCGCGCGTTTCCAACGCGAGCAGATTCATCTGCACGACGTTGTCGACGTAGGTGAAATCGCGGGAATACTCGCCGTCGCCGTTAATCGTCGGCGATTCGTGCGCCATCAGTTTTTTGACGAAAAGCGGAATCACCGCCGCGTAGGCGCCGTGCGGATCCTGCCGGCGACCGAACACGTTGAAGTAGCGCAAACCGATGCAGCTCATGCCGTAGGTTTTTGCGAAAACGTCCGCGTAAAGTTCGTTCACGTATTTCGTCACCGCGTAGGGCGAAAGCGGGCGCCCGATCACGTCTTCAACTTTCGGGAGCGCTTTTGAATCGCCGTAAGTCGAGCTGCTCGCCGCATAAACGAAGCGGCGAACTTTTGCATCGCGCGCCGCGATAATCATGTTCATGAAACCGCCGATGTTCACCGCGTTTGTCGTCGCGGGATCTTTTATCGAGCGCGGCACGGAACCGAGCGCCGCTTCGTGCAACACGGCTTCGCAACCCGCAATCGCTTTCGCGCAATCTTCCGGATTGCGAATGTCGCCGACGACAAGCCGAAACGTCTGCGGGAACGCCGCCAGCAACGGCAAAACGTTTTCCGGCTTGCCCGTCGCAAAATTATCGAGGCAAACCACCTCGTCGCCGCGCTTCAACAGCGCTTCGCACAAATTCGAGCCGATGAATCCGGCTCCGCCTGTAACCAGTATTTTGCTCATGATTTTTTCTGTTTCAAAAATTCAAATTGCGGGAACGCATCGCGCGTCCACGTTGCGCGGAAACGGGAACCGTCGGCGCGAGAAAATTCCGTTGCAAACGTTCCCGCGGGAACGCCGTCGGCGGAGGAAAGCCGACGCTCGAAGCGCGCGCCCGCGAGTTGCGCGAGCAAATTTTTCAGCGCAAAAAACGCGGGCATCGGGCGCGGATTCGCCGGATCGGAATCATCCGCAAGTCCGAAACCGCGATGCACGAGCCGCCACCAGTAAATCCGCGAAACGTGACCGCTCCCGAGCGCAAGCAGAATGTAGCGCAGCGCGAATTTCGCGTAATCCTCTTCGGAAACGCTCGGCGGCGACGAAAACGGCCCTCCCGGCTCGCAGAAAAATGCGCCGCAGGGCGAAAACGTTCCCGTGCCGAGCAACGGCCAGTTGACTTCCGAAACGATGATTTTTTCTTCGGAAAAACCGAATGCGCGCGCAATCGCTCGGTGAAGCGCACACTTGCGCACGAGGTCGAACTTGCCCTGAAAATTTTCCGGAGCGCCGCGACGATCGACGTAAAGATGATGCGAAAGCGCCGAAAACGTTCCCGCGGGAACAACGGACAAAATCCCCGGCAAATTGTGCAAATCAAAATCGATGCACGCCGGGCCCGTGAGACGAATCTGCGGGAACGCGCGTTTCGCCGCAAGCGCCGGCGCAAGCAGTTTCGCGTAATCGCGAAAATCCCAGATGCCCCATTTCGAACGATTCGTCGCGTGCCCGATTTCGTAAAAATCCGCGAACGCGTGCGTTTCCGAAACGATGAAATTCACCATGCGCGCCCACGCTTTCGGCTCGCGCAACGCCGCGCGCGACTGCACAAGCGCAAACGCAACGGCGTTCCCGCGTGCGCGAAGCTCCCGCGCCTTTTCGACCGCAAACGCCCACTGCGCCTCGCCCTTGTGAAAATACGCACGCAACAAAATCGGCAACCGCGCGCGCGCCGCCGTTTCGAGTTCGTCGAGCAAACGCAACTGCGGCGCCCAAGCCTGTTCCGCGCTCGCTTCAAGCGTCATGCCGAGCGTTCCCGCGAGCTCGACGGGCTCGGCAAACGAACGCGCTTGCGCCGAGCGGTAATTTTTCCGCACATCGCTCCCGCGCAACAAAAATTCTTTCAGCGAACGGAAAATGTTCGAAAATGGACGAAATTGACGCGACGCCTTTTTGTCGTGCGCAATGACCGCCTGCGCCGTTTTTTCGTCCCAAATCCAAACGCCGATACCTTCGAGCGGCGTTTCGTCATAGCCGCCCGTGCGCAACATCATACGATGTCGCCGAAATGCCTGAATCGGATGGCGCAGAAAACGCGTTTTGCTGTGAAAATTCCACGCGCGCAGTTCGCTTTCGACGCCCTTGCGAAATGCCGTGCCGCGCCGAGCGACTTCGCCGCTGTACATGTGGCAGAAAAACCAACGCAATTCCGACGGCAAAAAAATCCGCGCGAGATCGCCCCCGCGTTGCGTCCATGTCAGCGTTCCCGCAGGGAAAATTCGCACGCGGTCAAGGTCGAGAAAAACGACCTCCCATGTTCCTGCCGCCGTTTTTTTCAGCCCGATGTTTTGATTGCCCAAATCGCGATGAACGATCCCGCAATCGTGAAACGCGCGACACGCGTCGGCGACCGTCTGCAAAAGCGCGGAAAGCTCCGTCGCGGGATCGGCGATGCCCTCGCCCGAAATCAGTCGATGCAACTCGCGCCGCAAATCCGTCAGCCCGGGAACAAACGCCGTGACGAGACGGCTCTCGAGCACTTCCCCGCGCGGGGAAATCCGCTCCGCAAGCGCAACCGGCGGCGGCGTGCCGACTCCGCGTTCCCGCAAAATTTTTGCCGCGAGAAATGCCCGTTGCGCCTTCGTGCCTGTGCGTTTCGCAAAAAATCGCTTCGCCACAGACTGCCGCGGGAACGTTTTCACGACAACGCGCAACGGTTCCGCCCCGTTCCCGCGCCGAATTTCCATCTCCTCGACGCGCTCCCGCCCCGAGGAAATCACGCGCACGGGAACGTAATTCGCAAAATCGCTCACTTCTGACACTCCGCCGAACTCCGGCGCAACGCACCACCGGATTTCATCAGTAGATCGGGACTGTGTCGCTTTCTCGCGCATCGCCCGAAGCATACCGAATTTCCCATTCGGTGAGCAAGCCTTATACGCGGGAACGCATCCGCGCGCATTTGATTTTTTTTACCGGAAGCAAGAGCTTTGGGAGCGGAGACATCCACGTCTCCGCGTTTTGATTTTCCTGCGAAAACTTGGTGAATTTTCAAGTTCAACCGCAAAATTCACCACTTTTCAAAAAAAAAATCTCCGCGGGAACGCATCCCGCAGTGCCTCAACAAAAACGTCACCGAATGGGGATTGCGTTTCTTGGGCTATGC
>CAVEBA010000170.1:0-3453 GCA_963613695.1 Sphaerochaetaceae bacterium | reverse complement strand
CGCGCTCCGCTCCAATTCCAAAAATTGCGCCGTGCTCGGACGCGAGCTTCACGGCCGCGTTTCCGCCACGCTCTGCGGCGGAAATGTCGTCTTCGAAAGCGAAAATTAAGATTTCTCCGGTTTTTACCGGCTGCTTTTAGTTTTTTGCTTTTGGCTATTAGCCAGGCGCCAAAGGCTAATCGCTATTGCAGAGCTTTTCCGCGAAGCGTTCGGCGTAAAGCGGAATCCACGTCACGCCCTTTGAACCGAAGCCGTTGAAAAGAAAGAGTTTCGGAAATTTTTCGTGCGCGCCGACTTTCGGGAGCGCGCCCTGCACGGCGGGACGCACGCCCGCGCGATGCGCGACGAGTTGCGGCACCGCTTCCGCCGACGGCAATTTCACAAACATCGCGGAAAACGCGCGGCGCAAGCGTTCGGCGACTTCCGGCGTCGGCACCGTGTCGAGCGTTTCGCGATCGTAGTTTGTGCCGACACGCCAGCGCGCGCCGCCGAGCGGGATCGCGACAACGTTTCCTTTGAGAATTTGCGACTGAAAATTTTCCGTTCCCGCGAGCTCGAGCTCGACGAATTCGCCCTTTGCGGGTTGCCATTTCAAATGCGAAAACCACGGATTTTCGCGCACGCGAAAGCCTTCGCAAAAAATGATTCCGCCGCGCACATCGCGTCCGCGCCAACGCGTTCCCGCGCGGGAAATTTCGACATCGCCGTAATCAAAATTTTCTTCGAGCAACACGCCGCGGGAACGCCATTCCGCGCGCGCGCAATCGAGCAGTTTCGGAATATCGAGCCAGCCCGCGCGATGAACAAAAAAACCGCCGAGACGGTCAGCGAGCGCGCCTCCGCAAAGCGTTCCCGCGGGAACGTCCTCGGAAATCCAACCCGCGTATTCCGGATCCGCCGCACGTTTCGCCTTGATTTCGCGTTCGTGCTCCGACGAATAAAAACGATAAAACGGAACTTCGCGAAAAAACGTTTCGCCGAAGCGTTCCCCGAGCGCGGAATAAACGCGTTTCGCGGCGGGCAACAAATCGTCCGCGCCGAGCGTTTTCACGATGCGCATTCCCGTGACGGGATTGAGCACGCCGGCGGCAACGCGCGATGCGGCAGTGCGCCAGCCGTCGTCCGCGACGAGCACGCGACGCCCGCGGCGTTCGAGCTCAAGCGCGAGCAGCGTTCCCGCGAGACCCTGCCCCACGACGACGAAATCGAGCGCGTCAGGCGACGCGGGAACGGAAGTTTTTTTTCTGAAAAAATCGAAAATCATTCGCTCGCCTTTTTCTTTTCTTCGTCGAGATGCCGCAAGCGCAACTGCCCGCACGCGGCGTCGATGTCGTGCCCTTTTTCCCGACGCAAGGTTGCGGGAACGCGGTGCTCCTGCAAAATTTTCAAAAACTGCATTCGGCGATTGCCCGACGGACGCCGCCACGGAAGCCCCTCGACCGTGTTGTAAGGAATCAGATTCACGTGCGCGTGGAGCTCATGCGCGATTTCCGCGAGCTTGCGCGCCTGCTCCGGAGAATCGTTCACGTCTTCGATGAGAATAAATTCGAGCGTGATCATGCGTCCGTGTTTTTCGGAAAATTCCTTTGCCGCGGGAACGAGCTCCGCGAGCGGCCACTTGCGATTCACGGGCATAATTTTCGAGCGCACTTCGTCCGTCGCGCCGTGCAAACTGATGGCGAGGCGAAACTGCATCGGATCGTTCGCGAGCTCGCGAATTTTCGGCACAACGCCGCTCGTCGAAATCGTGATGCGACGCGCGCCCACGCCCAAGCCCCACGGCGCATTTGCGACGCGGAGCGCGCGCATTACGGCGTCGAGATTTTGCAACGGCTCGCCCATGCCCATGACGACGATGTTGTCAAAATCTGTGAAACCCGTCTCGCGCGTGCCCTTGTCTTTGCATTCGCGACACGCAAACATGAGCTGCGCGACAATTTCGCCGGCGTCGAGATTGCGTTTCCAACCCGCGAGACCGCTCGCGCAAAAACGGCAACCTTGCGCGCACCCGACCTGCGTGGAAATGCAAACCGTTTTGCGGGAACGCTCTTCGCCGGGAACTTCCGGCGGCGCCCGCAAAATCACGCATTCCACGAGCGCTCCGTCGCGCATTCGCAAAAGAAATTTTTCCGTGACGTCGCTCGCCTGTGCGCTTTTCGTGACCAATTCCGCCGGCTCAAAATCGTAAGTTTCCGCAAGCCACTCACGCGTTCCCGCGGGCAGATTCGTCATCTCGTCAAACGAACGCACGCGCTTTTTGTAAAGCCACTCGAGAATCTGCGTTGCGCGAAACGCCTTTTCTCCGCGCGCCTCAAGCGCCGCCGCGAGCGTTTCCTTGTTCTCCGAAAAAATGAGCGGTCGAAAATCCTTCTGCATGCTGCAGATTTTACACGTCTTCCCGCGAAGCGGGAGAGTTTTTTTTGGGAGGTGAAAAAAGTTGAAAAGGTTGAGTCGGCGCTTCGCGCCTGTTGAGGAGTCTCGTGGCGAATTTTTGCCGGAGGAAAAATCACACTTCACCGGTTCTCCGGAATTGTCTATATTTTCGAGCGTATGAAATATTGCGTCATCGGTCTGGGGATTTTCGGGCGGCATCTTTGCACGCACTTGGCGAGTTTGGGTGCGGAGGTGTTGGCGATTGACCCGCGCGAGGAAAACGTTGCGGCGGTCAAAGATGTCGTGGACGCCGCCGTCGAGTTGGATTTTACCGATCCCGTGCCGTTTGCGCAGTTCCCGGTCAAGGAAATGGACGCCGTGGTCATTGCGATCGGCGACAATTTTGAAGCGTCGATGATGCTGACGTTGCGCATGCAGGAACTCGGCGCGAAAAAAATTATTTGCCGTGTGCTTTCGCCCATGCACGAGCGTTTGCTGAAGTTGCTGAAAGTCGATCGGCTTGTCGTTCCCGAAGAATTTGCCGCGCGCGGGCTTGCGCATTCGATGATGATCAGCGGCGTGGTGGACGGCTACGATCTCGGCGACGGGCACGTCATCATCGAAGCGACCGTTCCCGCAGGGCTCATCGGGAAAACCTTGGAGCAGGTTGCGCTCAGTTTCCGCAAATATCGCATTTTGCTCGTTACGGTGAAACGCTTGGTCAAACACCCGATTCTCGGAAAAGTTTTGCCGCGCACGGACGGAGATTTGGACGACGACGATCGCGCTACGCTCGGCGTGCCGAAACTCGATGTCGAATTTCAGGCGGACGATGTGCTCGTGCTTTTCGGCGCGGAAAAAAATCTGCCGCGCTTCCTCGATTTCGTTTCCAAGCCCGATGCGATCCCGCCGTCGGACGCCGCCGCGTGAGATTTTGCGGGAACGCGCGTTCCCGCGTAAAACGATTTGCGCCCGCGGGAACGCGCCGTTAAACTCCCCCGCATACTTTTATGGAAGAAGACGCAGACAGCAAAATTTCTCTCAGCGGAGCCGAAAAGAAAAAGCTTCGCGGTCGGGCGC
>CAVEBA010000169.1:1428-3480 GCA_963613695.1 Sphaerochaetaceae bacterium | reverse complement strand
CGGCGAAGGGAATCAATTTGGCAGGGCGTTCCCGAAACCAAAAATTTTTCCCGTCGATTCAATTTTGAAAATCCGGGAACGGTAAAGCTGGGAATGTATTTCGAACCCGCGCTCGCGAGCAACGCGTCTTCGTTTTCCGCAAGATAGTGCTCCGCACGATTTTCCCGCACGTCGAAACGACACAACACCGGCTTGAATCCTTGCGAAAGTGCCGCCCGCGCAATCTCCATGCCGACGCCGCCGGAGGAGCATTTTAGGCGCGTGAGGTGATCTTTCGACCACGCCGCAAAACTTTTGATTTCCTCGCGTTCCCGCGCGGGCAAATCTGCGGAATTGTGCGCGCAGGCACTGAGGCAAAGCCCGCATTCCGTGCATTTTTCCGGCTCGTCGATAACGGGCGCGTAAAAACCGTCGGCGTTCAGCCGCATCGATATGATTTTGTGCGGGCATGTGATTTCGCACACGCCGCACCCGTAGCAAAAAGGAAATTTCGTGATGTTGTTTTTTTTCATGAAATCAAATTTTTCGGGAAAATTTTCGCGTAAAAATTCCGCAGACTGCTTCGCGTTCGCGGGCGGAGAATCCGATGAACCAGACCGTTCCCGCAACGCAGAGCGCCGAAGCGACGCACGAAGCGAAGAACCGCGTCCACGGCAAATCTGCGGGAACGCTCAGCCACACGAGCGCGGGAGCACACGCCGCAAGCGCGCTCGAAAAAAGCACGTTGCACAAAACTTCGCGCAGGTATTTTCGCGCCGGGAGCGCGATTTTTTTCCGCAGGTAAAACACGCGCCAAAGCAACGTCAGAAAATTAATGAACGCGCGACACGCGAGCACCCAAACCGGCGAAAATCCGAGCGAAAGCAACAAAATGCAAAGCGGCAGATTCGAGAAAATGAACGCGCTTACGATTAGCTGATAATTGCGGATTTTTCCCGTTGCTTGAACCGACATCCACAGAGGTCCGGAGAGCGCGTCCGCGAGCATGAACACAAGCGTCCACCGCGTAAAATCCGCCGTGTATTCGGGAACGTTCCCGAGCCAAACGCCGAGCACGAAATCCGCGTTGAGCATCAGCGGGAACGCGAGAAAGAACATCATGTAGTAAGAAAATTTCGACGCGCGAAAAATCAGCAACAGAAACGCGTTGTGCTCGCCGGCGGAATAATGCTTCACGATTTGCGGATTGAATGCCGTTTGAAAATTTCCCACGAACTGATACACCGCGGCGTTCACTTGATTCGCGATGCCCATCGCCGCGTTCACGGCAACGCCGCAGAAAATGTTCATCGCCATGTTGAGCCCTTGACTGTTCGCCATGTTTGCGACGCCGCCGAAGAGCGACCATCCCGAAAACGAGATGAGCTCGCAGAAGAGATTTTTATCGCGAAAAGGTTTGTAGCGCGCGGTTTGCGGGAACGCGCGGCGGCAATACACAACGTGCACGATTTGCATCAGCACGCCCACGGCAAAGGTCAGCGCCGCGTAGAGCATGAGTTTGTCCGCGTTCCCGACGAGGAGCAGATACACGATACCGAGCCGCAAAAGCGTTGTCGCGATACTCGCCCACGCGTAAAACGTCATGCGTTCGTAGGCGATAATCGTCGCGTTGTAAGGCACGAGCATGATTCCCAGCAAGGTGCTTGCGACGGAAAACTGGTAGCACCAATTCGCCGCCGCCATGCGCGCTTCGGGAATGTTCAGCTGCGTATTCAGAAACCACAGCCCGAGCGTTTCCGCGAGCACGAGCACCGTTCCCGCGATCACGAAATGCACGCTCATCGACATCGAAAAGACGCGGCCCGCCTGCACGACGTTCCCGCGCCCGAGCTCGAAGTTGAGGAAACGTTGCGTCGCCGAAGACATCGCCGCATTCAAAAACGAAAACAGCACGACCACGCCGCCGACCACGTTGTAAATCCCGAAATCCTCGACGCCGAGCGTCTGCAACACCACGCGCGACGTGAACAGCGACACGAGCATCGTCACGCCCATGCGCAGATAAAGCGCGAGCGTGTTTTTGGCGATGCGACGGTTGTCGGCGGAAAGCAT
>CAVEBA010000169.1:0-1300 GCA_963613695.1 Sphaerochaetaceae bacterium | reverse complement strand
AGAAAAAGAAGAAGAAAACATCTGCGCTCATCTGCGACATCCGCGGCGAAAAAAAAATCGTGAAATTCGTGAAATTGGTGAAATTCGTGGATAAAAAAACTATCCGTTATCAACTATCAGCTATCTGCTTTTAAGCCTTCGTTTGAGAAACGGTACGATAAAGACGGCTTTCCACACCTTGAGCACGTAGACGAATCCGAGCGGCGCGGGAAGCAAGTGATGCAGATAGCGCAATTTTCCCGCGACGCTGAGCGCACGAAACACGCGCCACGAAAAACCGCGCCGGCGCACAACGGAGCGATACGTTGACCACGCCGCGCCGTAGGGACGCGCGCCGAAAACAAGATTTTCCCGCCAAGCGGCGACGAATCCCGCCGTTCCCGCGTCCGACTCCAATGAGCGTTCCCGCACGAATGCGTCCATTTCGTCGGCGATGCGCACGAGCGAATCGAAATTTTTGCGGGATTTCGCCGTTGTAATCGAGTTCCCGCGAATGGTGTAAATATAAGTCGGCGCACGCACGACGCACATTGATTCCGCAAGGCAAGCGAGCTGAAACGACCACAGATTGTCCTCGTGGAGCAAGCCCTCGGAGAAGCGCAGATTTTCCAAAAGCAAAAACGCGCGATTCACGAGCCGCCCCCATGCCATCATGAACCACTCGCCGCGCAGGTAGCGCGCGCGAATTTCGGCGTTCCCGCAGATGAATCCGTCGGCGACTTTTACCGGAAGTCTGCAGACGCCGTCGCCGCCGGACGCATAATTTCCGAGCACGAAATCTACACGGCGTTCCCGCAACGGAGCCGCAAGCAACGCGATGCAGTCGGGCGTGATGAGATCGTCGCCGTCGAGAAAGTAGACATACTCGCCCTCGGCGGCATCGGTGCCGGTGTTGCGGGCGGCGGAGAGCCCGCGATTGTGTTCGTGGCGGAGCGTGCGGAATTTGACGTTCCCGCGGTAATCGGCGATGCGGGAACGAACGATTTCCATCGAAGCATCGTTCCCGCAATCATCTACGAAAATGCATTCGAGCTTCGGATAAGTTTGCGCGGCAACGGAATCAAAACAGCGCCCGATGTATTTTTCCACGCCGTAAACGGGAACGACGATCGAGACTGTCGGCAATTCGTTCATCGTCGAGTAGAGGCGGGAACGCCATCTGTATTCATCCGGGACATGCGGCAAAATCGTTTCCCCGTATGAAAACGGCGTTGTTTGTTTTTGTCAATTTACAATGACAATTGTAGGAAAAGTTGAAGAGTTGAGAAGTTGAGGAGTTTAGGAGTATCGTGCGGATTTT
>CAVEBA010000168.1:0-3487 GCA_963613695.1 Sphaerochaetaceae bacterium | reverse complement strand
CTACTCCTAAACTCCTAAACCTTTTCAACTCCTCAACTTTTTTTCGCATTCCCGCGAAAAAGCCGTTCCCGCGCGGATTATAATTTTTCCTGCAACAGCTTTCCCGCCATGGTCTTTGTGCCGAGAATCCAGATGAGATCTCCGGGCTGAATGATCATGTTGATATCGGGCTGCACGATGGGCAATTTACTGCGCTGAAGCCCGAGAATGATGCAATCGTAATCCTCTCTGATGCGGCTGTTTTTTATGGGATTGCCGGCGAACGGAGAATCCCGCTCGACGTTGAGCGCGTAGGAATAAATGTCGCCCTCTTCGCCGTGCTCGCCGTCGATAAATTCGCGCAAGGTGGGCAGTTTGCCGTCTTCGTTTATCCCGAGACCGAGGCACAAAACGTGTATCGCTCCCGCTTCGCCGACGACGTAGATGCGGTCGTTTTTTAAGATCTCCGCGCCGCCGTCGGGAATGTTGATGTGTTTTTTTCCGCGCACGATTTTGACGACGTTTACGCCGTAGAGACTGCCCCAACCGAGCTTGCGCAGAGTTTTTCCCTCCACGCCGTGTTCCGGGCAGTCAAATTCCAACACGTAAAGTTTTTCGTCGAGCCATTCCGTTGCGGCATCGTTGTCGGCGAATTCGTTGAGATTGCGTTCGTTGAAGTTGGCGAGGAAACGCGCTTCGACCGAAAGATACGCCGACGCGAGTGCGCCGGAGCGATACAGCAAAACCACCACCGCCGCGATTATCGGCAACAGCCACGCCCCGTTTATTCCCGCGATGGTCTGCATCGGCGAGAACGCGATAAACACAATGATGATGAAGCGGCAGGCGTTGAGCGCCATCAGCGGCAAACGATTGCGCTTCGATTTCATCCATAGCGCCGTGTATTGCGGGCTTTTCGTGTCCAACATCGGGCGAACAAACAGCGCGAGCCCGAGATACACGATGACGAGGGAAATCACTTGGCTCATCCACGCTTTCGGCAAATACTTGGTCGCCAAGGGATAGACAAGATGCGTGTCGATAATCACGATCCCGATCATTATCGCGCCGTAAAAAGCCGTAGTTTTCATGTATCGGCGCGTGAACATCGCCCAGTCGTTCCCGCGAACTCCGCCGCCTTTGCTCGACGTTCCCGCGGTGTAGCCGTCAAGTTTTTCCACGAGTTTTTTCGGCAAAATGCGTTCCGCCATCGCGCATATTTTATCCGAATAGCGAATAAACATCGGAGTGGTGAGCGTAGAGATGACGGAAACGGAAACGATAATGGGATAAATACAGTCTTCGATTACGTCCAACGACTCGCCCAACGCCGCGATGATAAACGCAAACTCGCCGATCTGCGCCAGCGAACAGCCGCAATGTATCGCGTTTTTAAGGCTCTGCCCCGACAAAAGCACGCCCAGCGACGAGAAAAATAATTTTCCCACAAACATGACGAGCGTAATTATCAGAATGGGAACGATGTATTTCACAACCACCGCCGGATTGAGCAACATTCCCACGGACAGGAAAAATACCGCGCCGAACAAATCCTTTACGCCGGACGTCAAATGCTCCACGCGCTCGGCGTGCACCGTTCCCGCGAGAAGCGATCCCGCAAGAAACGCTCCCAACGCCGACGAAAAACCCAACGCATCCGCCAAGAGCACCATGCCGAAACATATCCCCAACGACACGATGAGCAATGTCTCGTTGCTCATGAACATGACGGATTTTTTCAGCAAGGTCGGCAACAGATAGATGCCGAGAATAAGCCACACCACGAGATACAGCACCAACAGCCCGAGATTGACCGCGAGGTCGACTCCGGAAACGGCCTGTTTGACGGAAATCGCGGAAAGAATAATCATCATGAATATCCCCGCGATGTCCTCCACCACAAGCGTGCCGAACACGAGCTGCGCAAAACTTTTTTTCGACACGCCCAACTCGTCAAACGCCCGAATGATAATCGTCGTCGAGCTCATGGACAGCATCCCGCCGAGAAACACGCTGTCCATCGTGCTCCACCCGAGCAATTGCCCCGTTCCGAAGCCCAACAGCAACATCCCGCCCACTTCCGTGAACGCGGTAATTACGCCCGTTCCGCCGACCTTGGCGAGCTTGTGCAAATTAAATTCCAACCCGAGCGAAAACATCAGCACGATAATCCCGATTTCGCTCCACGTTTTGACGGACACACCGTCCGCCACCGTAAAAAACCACGGCATATACGGACCGATGAGAAAACCCGCAAGAATGTAGCCCAGCACAAGCGGCTGTTTCAGTTTTTTGAAAACAACGGTAACAACGCCTGCCGTAAGCAGCATCAGCGCTAAATCTGATATAAGAGCCGGTAAATGCATTAGTGAAAATATACTGCGACGCAGCGAGAATCTTTTCAAGCCGGCGTTCCCGCGAAAAAAAAGTTGAGGAGTGGAGAAGGTTGAGGAGTTTAGGAGTCGCGAGCTGATTTTTGCCAACGGCAAAAATTATTGGGGGCGGAGACGTCCACGTCTGCGCATTTTGATTTTTTTGCCTACGGCAAAAAATGAAGTATGTCCAAGCGTCGAAGACGCGTCCCTTTTAGAAACCCCAGACGGAAGTCTGGGGTAGAATCCCAAGGACGAATAAGCCCTGTAAGGGCGACCGTATGCGAGCGTTGAATTTGCTCCGGCGTAGGGTCGCCTCTACGAGGCTTGATATTTTTTGAGCGTTGCCCCGGGCTTCCGCCCGAGGTTTCTACATGGGTAGTCCCTACGGGACTTTTAGTTTCTTGAAAAAGGATTTCGATGCGGAGACGTAAAAAAGTTGAGGAGTTGAAAAGGTTGAGGAGTTTAGGGGTATCGTGCGGATTTTTGCCTTCGGCAAAAATGAAGGTGAGAACTATTCACTATTTCATTATTCGCTATTCACTGTTTTTCGCCAACGGCGAAAAAAAAAACGTTCCCGCGAGGTATCCCCGCGGGAACGCAAACTAACCACATGAAAACCGACGGGAAACCACCCCCGTCGAAATGCTTTTCTTACTTCGCACGACGCCGACGACGCGCCGCAACAAGCGCCAACGCTCCGACTCCCGCAAGCAAACCGAACGTGCTCGGCTCCGGAATCGTCATCGTGAGAGACAACGTGTTGTCCGCATACGAGAGCGACTGCGTCCAACCGGTCTTGTCCCAGTTCGAAAGCGTAACCGCGTCACCGAGAATCGTGCCCACGTTGTCGCTCGTGATGCTTGTATTGCCGTATTTCAATGCGTCCGTCGTGATGAGCTTCAGCGTGAACGTTTCCGCTTCCGAAATCTTGCTCGACATATCGACGACAATCTTCGCGCCCTCGGCGAGCTCAACACCGCCCGCGACCGTCACCGTCGTTCCCGCGATAAGCCCGAGTTTCGCATCAGCCGCGACCGTCGTTTTGCCCGTGCCGAGAGCGCTCGTGCTACCCGCAATGAGCGTTCCCGCGGAAACCGTTGTCCCGCCCGTGTAAGTGTTCGTTCCCGTCAGCG
>CAVEBA010000167.1:0-3516 GCA_963613695.1 Sphaerochaetaceae bacterium | reverse complement strand
GGGGGGGGGGGTATAAACAACGGCGCGTTCCCGCGCACGGGCAATCGCCAAGCCGCTCGCCCACGTTGTGATGCTCGTGAACGCGATTAAACCGAGGAATCGCCAATCCCACCAGCCGTAGAAAACGTAGCTCGCGACGAGCAAAAAGGCGTTTTGTGCTTTGTTGTTTTTTCCGAAAACAAACCAATAAAGCAGAAAAACTATCGGCAAAAACGCCGCGAAATGAAGTGAATTAAAAAGCATTTTTCGGGAGAAAAAATCCGCCCTACGCCGCGGAGGCAAGCGGAAAATGGAACAAGGAAATTCTTTAAGCTTTAACTTCCCGCACCCGCTCGATCGCGATGGCGCGGTGCGAAGATTCGTCGTAGGAAATCAGACAGCCGTTGAGCTGCACGTCGCCCTCCGCAATTTCAAAGCGGCGCGGACGCCCGTCGAGAAAACGCCCGAGCACGGCGTCCGTCGCGCGCCCGATCACGCCGTCGTGCGGGCCGCACATTCCGACATCGGTCTGAAACGCCGTTCCCGCGGGAAGAATTTGTTCGTCGGCGGTCGCGACATGCGTATGCGTGCCGACAACGGCGGCGACGCGCCCGTCGAGAAAGCGTCCGAGCGCGATTTTTTCGGAAGTCGCTTCGCCGTGAATTTCGACGAGCGCGGCGTCAAACGTTCCCGCAAGGCGCGTCAGCATCGCGTCCGCGCAACGAAACGGGCATTCGGTTTTCGTATGAAGAAACGTTTGTCCGAGCACGGTGAAAACGAGCAGGCGAAATCCGTCCGGCGCGGTCAAAATCAAATGCGTTGCGCCGGGATTGCCATCGGGCAAATTTGCGGGACGGCAAATTTTTTCGAGGTGCGGCAGCTCGGTTTCGAATCCGCGCTGATCCCAAACGTGGTCGCCGAGCGTGATTGCGTCCGTTCCCGCGGCGATAAATTCGCGCGCGATTGAGACGTTGATTCCCGAACCCGCAGCGGCGTTTTCGCCGTTGACGACGATGAAATCCGCGTGCGTTCCCGCACGAAGTTCGGGCAGTTTTTCGTAGAGAAATTTTCTGCCGGGAGCGCCGACGACATCGCCGAGGAAAAGGATTTTTTTCATGAGATTTTTTTTGAAAAAAGTTTTTTGCGTTCCCGCGCGCTCATTCCCACGCGTGGAGATTGAGCAGATTTTTGTCGGGCGCGGATTCGTTTTCGGAAAAATAAATTGCGAGCCGCAACGCGGGAAGAACGAATTTTTCCTCGGCGAGAAAATCCCGTTTGCGGATTTCCGCAAGAAGAGATTCCGCCGAGCGCCCGGAGAGCTGAAAAAGATCGGTGTAGCCGGAATCGAGCAGGTAGCGCGCAACGCGCACGGGAAAATGCGGCACGCGCATAAACGGGCTTTTCAACGCTTCGATGTCGGCTTTTTTCTTGGGTTCGCGCATGGCGTTCGGTCAGATTTTTTCGGGAAGATTTTTTTCGAAAGAGTCGAATTCGCTCGCGGAAAGCAAATCGGAAATTTCTTCAAACGAAACGTCGAAAAGATGAAATTCCTGCTTCGCGTTTTTGGCGACGACGGTCAACCGCCAACCGCCGTTCAGCTTCAAAAGTTTGATCGTGCGGGAACGGGAACGCGCGTTCGCACGAATCACTCCGCGAGAAACGCGGCAGATTCGGTCGAGCCGTTCCACCAGCGTTTCCGCGGCGTCGATGACGCTACTGTGCGTTCCCGCGCGCATTCGTCGCTACGCGATTTCCCAATCGTAGGAGTGATTCGAAAGCAGTTCGCATTTTTTCTTGCGAACGACGACAACGTCCTCGATGCGGCAACCGCCGATTCCCGGATAATAAAGCCCGGGCTCAATCGTAACGACCATGTTTTCCTCGAGCGGATCGGTCATCACGCTACGCCCGCCGAGATTCGGCGCTTCGTGCACGTCGAGCCCGACGCCATGCCCGAGCCCGTGGAAAAATCCCGTCGGCACGCCGTCCACGACGCCGGTCTTGTAGCCCGCATCGGCAAAGAAATCAACGGTTTCCTTGTAAACCTCGTAGCCGGGAACGCCCGCGCGAACGCGGCGAATCGCCTTGTCGTGCGCGGCTTTCACGGTTTCGACGAGTTTTTTCTGTTCGGGCGAAGCCTTGCCTTTGAGATACGTGCGCGTCATGTCGCCGAAATATCCGGTCGCGGCGATGCGCGGGAAAATATCGCAAACGATGAGCTGATTCGCGCGAATCGGACCGAAGCCGGAGCAATGGCAATCCACGCCCTGCTCTCCGGAAGCGGCGATGAGCCCTTCGACGTTGATTCCGCCCGCGTCGAGACACGCATGCTCGATCGCCGCGCGAAGCGTTTCCGAAGTAAGCGTTTTCCCTTGATAATTGACGAAACCTTTTTTGTCGATTTTCGATGCTTTGAGAATTTTTTCGACCGCCGTGAATCCCGCACAGGAAGCGCGATTGCCGGCGCGAATCATCTCGAGTTCTTCTTCCGTTTTGATCACGCGTTGCGGGAAAAACGGAGTTCCGCCGACGGAAAGTTTCACGCCGAGCTGATGCAATTTGACGAAAAGTCCGGCGGGGAAATCCGCGGGAACGCGCCACGAAGAAACTTTGTAGCGCTTCGCGAAATGCGCAATCAGCTCGGGCAATCCCGCCGCAGGATTTTTTTCACGCAGTTTTGCAAGCTCGCCGGCGTAGTCCAACACGATGTCGAAGCCGGATTCCTTGCGGAAACGCACGATTTCAAGCAGCGTAATCGCCGCGATTTTTTTGCCGCGCGCCGTGAACGCGAGAAACGCATCGCCGCAACTGAATTTCGTGAACCAACGCATGTCCGAAGACGTGTGCGGGGACGCGTAAAGCAGAACGTCTTTTGCTTTTTTTGTTTTAGATGAAACGTTTGCGATAGCCATAGTGTCGCGCAGTATAAACCCGAAAACGTTCCCGATGCAAGGAAGCCCTGCGCGCGGCTCAGGGACGCTTCGCCTTTGCCGTGAGCACTTCGGGAACGAGACGGAAAATCGCCGTCCGCGCGAGCGAAGCGGAGATGTGCTCGTCCGCAACGTCCATGCGCTCCGGCAAATATTTTCGGCAAAGCTCGCGCAACGCGGCGCGTTTTTCCGCATCGTCCGTCACGGGAACGATGCGCCCGAACGCCATCGCAGATTCGTAAAAACTCGTGAAAAATCGCGTGAAAACCGCACGCACATTTTGCACGGCGGAAAAATGAACCTGCGGCGAATTTTTCAAAATTTCAAATTTTCTGCCGGCGCTCGCCGAATGAATCCAAATCGCCGAATCCGCATAAACAAACGACACGGGAACGCCGTAAGGCTCGTTCCCGTCGGGATCAACCAGCGCAAGCGTGCCAAATTCCGCCTCGCGCAAAATGCGCTCCGCTTCTTCCCGCGACAACGCACGATCCGCGCGCCGAATCTGAAATTTTGAATCGTTCATACAAAAAAATTTTCGCCCGCCCTCGGCTTTTTTCAACGCAAAAAAAAGTTGAGAAGTTGAAAAGGTTTAGAAGTTTAGGAG
>CAVEBA010000166.1:2612-3601 GCA_963613695.1 Sphaerochaetaceae bacterium | reverse complement strand
AGACGTTCCCGCGCGGACGCGAAAATTTTTTCCGCAAGCGGATTGCGAACAATTTCCGGACAAAACAAAAATTCGACAAATTCGATGCCGTTTGCCGCCGCGCGTTCAAGCTCGCGCAGTCCCTCGAGGAGAAAAAGTCCGGATTCGGTGCGCGCCGCGCGTTCCCGCAACTCGGCAAGGCGCCGCACGTGAGGATTTTGTCGCGAAGAAATTTTTTCAAAATTCATGCGCGCCGAAAAAAAAAAGATTTACCAAACGCTCGTTACGAGGTCGCGAATCTTGCGTGCCGCTTCGCGCGAAAGCACGGGAAACGATTGCGGTTCTCCGAGCCCGGGCGCCGTTCCCGTGTAGACTTCCGTCGAGACGGACACGGTGCGGTCGCGGAAATAAATTTTTCCGGAGCGCGTGTCCGAGAGCGAGCACTTGAGCTCGAGCGTCAGATTTTGCGTGCTGGCGAGCACGGAGTCGTCGCTCGAAGTCGCGGAAATGCTGCGGCGATAATCGGAAATGACGATTCGCAGCTCGGCATCGCCGTTTGAAACAACGGTGCGGAGCTTGGGCTCGCGGTTGAGCACATCGGAAATGTTGCGCGCGAGCGTCGCCTGCGCCTGCGGGAGATCCGCTTCGTTCACGATGGGCGCGATTTCAATTGAAGAAAACGGAAGCTCGCCGCGCCCGCCGAGCGAATACGAACACGCGGGAACGAGACCGAGCAACGTTCCCGCCGCAAGCGCGACAAGCGCAACGCGGGAACGCAATCCGAGGGAAAAACGTTTCAATTTTTTTTCCATAAAAAAAAACTTTCCGCTCAGTCTTCGCCGGGCTTGGAGAATTCTTCCGAGGGCGCGGCGGAATTTTCGGCGTTCGCGTTTTCACTGCGGAAGCCCATTTCATCGAGCGGCTTCAACGATTGTGCGTCAAAATAATCTCCGGCATCGTAGTTCGGATAACGTCCGAAAATCCAATCGACGAACGTGCGTTCGGCGCGT
>CAVEBA010000166.1:0-2581 GCA_963613695.1 Sphaerochaetaceae bacterium | reverse complement strand
CCGTCAAAATAATCTCCGGCGTCGTAGTTCGGATAACGTCCGAAAATCCAATCGACGAACGTGCGTTCGGCGCGTTCGCCGCGACGGATTCGCCCGATGCGCGCGAGGGCTTCTTTTCCCGCTTCGGAATCGGGCGCGAGCGTCAACGCTTCGTTGTAAAACGTGAGCGCCGCCCGGAGATTGTTGTGCCGGGAATAGTAAAAATCGCCGAGGACCACGCGGTTGGCGGCGAGCAGATTCGTAAGCTCGACGGTTTTTTCGTAAGCGAATTCCGCCTGCGAATGTTCCGGGAACAGCGAGTAAAAATCCGTGTAATAGCTGATTGCGCGGCGCGCGGGAAGCTGATCCCAGTCGGCACCGACGATTCCCGCTTCATACGTTCGCGCGAGTTCGAGATAGGCGTCCGGCACGAATTCCGCGTCGGGATAAATGCTGATCATGCGCTCGAACGCGTCGATGGCGTCCGCCGTTTTGTCGAAGGCGAACCAACCCTCGGAAAGCTCGAACGCGAAACTTCCCTTGTCGTAAAGCAAGCGCGGAGCGACTTTCGTGTGCGGCCCCATTTCGTAGAGCCGGTCGTAATATTTGAGCGCGGAGGAGCGATCCTTGAACCACGGCAACCAACCGCCTTTGAGCGGACGCACGCCGTCGCGCACCATTTTCGTGACGAGACACGCGTGAACGAACGCGTCGTCCGCGCGCGGCGATGCGGGATAAGAATCTTCCAACGCGGAAAAGCACTCGAACGCGAGCTCGAACTGCCGCCGCGCCGAATAAATTTCCCCTTGGCGAAAAAGCGCCTCGGCGGCGAAATCTCCGTCGGGAAAAACCTCCGCAATGTCGGAAAACGCGCGGAGCGCGCCGGAATCATCGCCGCGTCTTTCCTGCGCGAACGCGAGCAAAAGCGCGGTAATCGGCAGTTTCGCTTTTTCTGCGGGAACGTTTTTTCGCGCGGCGCAATCGACGAGAAAATCCGCGTAGGCGCCGAGATTTTCCGAGGAAAAAACATCGGCGGGCAAGCCGGCGACATCTGCGCCGTTTGCTATGGCAAGCTCGATTTCGCTACGAAACGCAGCGCGGGTTTCCGCATCGGCGAGCGTTGCGGATTTTGCCTGCGAAGCGACCGTTCCCGCGGGAACGGAGTCCTCCGTCGGTGCCGTCGCACACGCGGAAAGCGCCGTCGCACACGCGAGCGTTCCCGCGGCGCGGAGCAATGCGGCGATGAGCGTCACGCGTTTCGCGCGCGAACGCGTTCCCGCAAAATTTTTGCCGGCGGAAATCATTTCCAGCGAATCAGCGTAGCGCCCCACGTGAATCCGCCGCCGAACGCGGTCAGCAACACGAGGTCGCCGGGCTGAATCTTGCCCTCCCGATAAACTTCCTCCATGCAAATGGGAATGGAACACGCGGAAGTGTTGCCCGTGCGCTCGATGTTCACGCAGAATTTGGACATCGGCACCTTGATTTGGCGCGCGACGGCGTCCATGATGCGAAGATTCGCCTGGTGCGGGATCACCCACTTGATTTGATCCGCCGTGACATTGCATTTTTCGAGCAAACGCACACAGCAATCGGACATCGTGCGCACCGCAATTTTGAAAACCTGATTGCCCTGCATTTTGAGGCAGTGTTCCTTGTTGCGCACCGTTTCATAACTGGCGGGATTGAGACTGCCGCCCGCGGGAAGCGTGAGCAAATCGCCCTGCGAACCGTCCGCGCCGAGAATGTTGCCGAGAATGCCGACGTAGGGTTCGTTGCACTTCGTGAGCACGTAGGCGGCGGCTCCGTCGCCGAAAAGAACGCAGGTCGTGCGGTCTTCCCAGTTGACGATGGACGAAAGTTTTTCCGCCGCAATGATGAGGACGTTTTTGTAATCGCCCGCGCGAAGCATGTGATTCGCGACCTGCATCATGTAAATAAAACCGGAACAGGCGGCGACCATGTCAAACGCGGGAATGTCCGTGCGCAGACCGAGTTTCGCCTGCACGCAACAGGCAGTGGACGGGAACGTCTGGTCGGAGGAAACCGTCGCGACGATGACGAGGTCGATGTCTTCCTTGGAAATTCCGGCGTCCACGATTGCTTTTTCTGCCGCTTTCGTTGCGAGGTCGGACGTGCTTTCTTCGGGAGCGGCGATGCGGCGCTCAAAAATTCCCGTGCGCGTGCGAATCCATTCGTCCGAAGTTTCGACGAGTCTTTCGAGATCCGCATTGGTCAAGCGGCGTTCCGGCATGTAAACGCCCATGCCCCGAATATAAACTGACGGTGTAGGAGTTCTCATTTCGCGGACAATGAAACAGTTTTTTCGCAGGAAAGGGAAACAAAAATTTCCCGCCCTCTTCCCCGCGTTCCCGCGGCGGGCGGTTCAGTAGGCGGGATCAATTTCGGCGAGGGTTTTCGCGAGCGCGGCGCCGATGATGCGGTAGCCGTCGGCGTTTAGGTGGACGGTGTCGCGCATAAATTTCGGATTTGCCGTTTTTTTGTCGGAGCCGAGCAAAAGTTTTCCGGGATCGGTAAAAAAGACGTGTTTTTCGTCGGCGAGTTTTGCGTAAAGCGCGTTTGTTTCCGCGATGATTTCTGC
>CAVEBA010000165.1:0-3633 GCA_963613695.1 Sphaerochaetaceae bacterium | reverse complement strand
CGCGCGTTCCCGCGCTCGCCCCACGGTTAGCGCCGGTTCGCCCGCTTCGCGGACGTTTCAACACGCGCCACTCCCTCCCACGGGAACAGTCAAGGCAAGAGGCAAAGGTAGAAAATTGTTAAAAAGTTGATTTTTCGGAAACGGAAACCTACGCTTGCACGCATCATGGCAACGTCAACAATCACGCTCCGCGTTCCCGAGGCAGAAAAACGTGCCGCGAATCGCATTCTGCGCGCACATGGCACTACGCTTGCGCGGCGGTTGCGCGCATTCGTTCGCGAAATCATCGCCGAAGAAGACGTTGCGGTTTCGCCGTTGGATCCCGTTGAAGATGCGGACCTCATTCCCGTCGTCCGGAAACGTCTTGCGAATTTGGACTTGAAGCATTGCACGCCGCTCGAAGATTTCGTTGCCGAGCTGGAACGGGAACGCTCCAAAAAATGAACGCCGAAATTGCGTTTGACGTCGTTCTTTACGACGCGGCAAAAAAAGACATTTGAAAATCTCGGGCTGTGAGGATTTCGTTCCTCTTTCCGCCCTGTTTTTTCGCTTGAGAAAACAGTAAATTTCCTTGCGGGAACGCGGGGATGTTTTAGACTTTTCCGAAACCCAATTTTTCTGTTTTTCCAATGAGTTCCGCAAATACCGAAGTCGCCTACAACAGCAAAATCGAAGGCGGGGTCGTCGTCACCAAACTCGACGCCGCGATTGACTGGATTCGCGCCCACTCCGTGTGGCCGATGCCGATGGGGCTCGCGTGTTGCGCGATTGAATTTATGTCGGCGAGCTGTTCGCGCTTCGACATTTCGCGCTTCGGCATGGAAGTTACGCGCTTTTCGCCGCGACAAGCGGACTGCATGATCGTCGCGGGAACGGTTACTTACAAAATGGCGCAGGCGGTGCGCCGCATTTACGACCAGATGGCGGAGCCGAAATGGGTTGTCGCGATGGGCGCGTGCGCAAGCTCCGGCGGCATGTTCCGCTCGTATTCCACGTTGCAGGGCGTCGATCGCATTTTGCCCGTGGACGTTTATGTTTCCGGTTGCCCGACGCGCCCGGAAGCGCTTTTTGACGGGCTGATGGCGCTTCAAAAAATGATCGCGACGGAACCGGGGCTCAAGCTTCTCAAGCGCGACCGCCCCGTGAAACCGCTTTATTTCGCCTAACTTCGCGCGGGAACGCCGATAATTTTTTTCAAAAAAACGTTCGCTTCATATGCTTTCCGAAAAAGATTCAGACCTCCAAAAACATTTGCTCGAAACGTATCCCTACGTTGCGCTTCGCCCGGGTTCCGCCGATCACGCGGCGTTCGATGTTCCCGCAGAGCGCGCGATTGAATTCGCGCTCGCGCTCCGCGACAAGGAGGGATTCGCCGCAATCAGCGATTGCGAGGGTTGCGACTGGGGCGTGAACGCTTCGCCGCGTTTTTCCGCAATCTGGCACGTGTATAACTACGACAAACATCTTTACGTGCGCATCAACGTTTACGCGCCGGACAACGCCAAGCCCGCCGTGCCCTCGCTCTGCTCCGTGTGGGCAGGTTGCAACTGGCACGAACGCGAAGCTTTCGACCTCGTCGGAATCAATTTCACCGGACACCCCGACATGCGCCGCATCATGATGTGGGACGAATACCCGCACCACCCGTTGCGCAAGGATTTCCCGCTCGCCGGCGTCGAAGTGCCGTTCCCGGACGCGGACACCGTCGCGCAAACCGGCGTCAAAGTCATGCCCGCTCCGCAAAACGGCGGTCCGTTCCTCGCCGCCTGCGGGAACACGATGCACGAAACCGAGCCGCGCGCACTCGATCAGGAATGGCGCGAAGGCGCACGAAAAAACGGCTGAAATTTCGTTAACCTTTAAGTTTTTTTCAAAATGGCAGAGTCCCTTGATTTCAATTATTCCGATGCCGCGTCGCGCGAGGACGAGCTCGTTCCCTGCGAAAAAATGCACCTCACGATGGGGCCGTCGCACCCGGCAACGCACGGCGTGTTGCGCCTGCAACTCGAAGTGGACGGCGAAATCGTCACCAAGTGCACGCCCGTTGTCGGCTACCTGCACCGCGGGGACGACAAGTTGGCGGAAAACATGACCTACAACCAGTTCGTGCCGTTCACGGATCGTCTCGATTACCTCGCGCCGATTTGCAACAACGTCGCCTACGCGCTCACGGTCGAAAAACTCGCCGGGCTCGAAGTTCCCGCGCGTTGCGCCGCGCTTCGCGTGCTCACCTGCGAGCTTTCCCGCATTTCGTCGCACCTGCTCGGACTCGGCGTTTACGCGATGGACACGGGAGCGCTCACCGTTTTTCTCACCACCTACACCGAACGCGAACGCATTTACTCGCTCTTCGAAGAGCTCACGGGACAGCGTCTCACCAACAGCTACACGCGAATCGGCGGCGTCACGCGCGACGTTCCCGACGGCTGGCTCGAAAAAGTCGAAAAAGCCTGCGACTGCATTCTCAAAGGCGTGGACGAAATGGAGGGACTTCTTTCCCGCAACAAAATCTTTCTCGACCGCACAAAGGATATCGCCGTCATCACGAAAAAAGATGCGCTCCAATACGGGCTCACCGGCGTGAATCTGCGTTGCGCCGGCGTTCCCGCAGACCTCCGCAAAGATCGTCCTTACAGCGGCTACGAACAATATGATTTCGACGTTCCCGTGGGCACGGTCGGCGACTGCTACGACCGCTACTTGCTCAAAACGGAGGAAATCCGCCAGTCCGTCCGCATCGTTCGCCAAGTTTGCAAAACGCTTCCGGACGGTCCGATTTTTGCGCAAGATGCGAAAAAAATCTGCCTCCCGCCGAAAAATCGCGTGCTCACCGGCATGGAAGATCTGATTCAAAACTTCATGATCACCACGCACGGCCCGCAGATTCCCGCCGGCGAAGCTTATTTCGAAGCGGAAAACCCGAAAGGCGCTCTCGGATTCTTCATCCACTCCAAAGGCGAAGGACACCCTTACCGCCTGCACGTGCGCGGACCGTCGTTCGTCTCGCTCTCAATTCTGCCGAAACTCGTTCCCGGAAATTTCGTCACGGACATTCCCGCAATCCTCGGCTCGCTCGACTTCGTCCAAGGCGAATGCGACCGATAAGTTTTTTTTGCCGACGGCAAAAAAAGTTGAGGAGTTGAAAAGGTTGAGGAGATTTCAGAGAAATTAAAAATTAGGAATGAGAAAGCCGTGCGGATTTTGCCTGCGGCAAAATTGGGGGCGGAGACGTCCACGTCTCCGCGCGAAATCTCCGCGAGCGTAGTGTCGCCTCTCCGAGGCTCCGGGAAGCGAGATTCGCGTTCCCCCACGCTTACGCGCGGGGTTAGAAACGTTTCGCGTCTCCGACGCTTGAACCGTCCGCGAAGCGGGAATCAACAGGCGCGAAGCACCGACTCAACTTTTCAACTCTTCAACTTTTTTTTCGCGTTCCCGCGAAAAAAAAAGCACCAACGGTGCGGTAAGCAATAGCGTAGGGCAACGCCCTACGAATCCGGGAAAAAAACATTGAGCCCTGTAGGGGCGAAAGCCGGCGTTCGCGCGGGAACGGCTCGCGCCCTTACAGGGCTTGATAATAGTTTGTCCGCAAACATAGGGCGGCGCTTCGCTTGCCCTATGCTGTTGCTTGTCGCG